>USLO01000097.1 GCA_900555515.1 uncultured Collinsella sp. | reverse complement strand
CGTGTTTGAGCTGCATGGCTCGGTCCACCGCAATATCTGCCAGACGTGCGGCGCGGTCTACAGCGCCGAATGGATTTGCGCGCGCGAGCACGAGGATGCCGCGGGCGTGCCCGTGTGCCCTACGTGCGGCGGTCGCATCAAGCCCGATGTGGTCCTCTACGAAGAACCGCTCGATGAGCGTGTGCTTACCGGCGCCGTTGCTGCCATCGCCGCATCCGACGCCCTTGTCGTGGGCGGGACCTCGCTCGTGGTGTATCCGGCGGCGGGCCTCACGCGTTACTTTACTGGCGATGCGCTGGCCATTTGCAATTTGGCACCCACCGATCAGGATGCAAATGCCGACCTGCTGATTTCTTGCGACATCGCGGCCGCGTTTGCATTCTAGCCCGCGCGCGCGGATACAATAGAAAGACTGATTGCAAAGCGACCCCGCCGCCTGTGCCCGAGCGCGGCGACGTGGGCATTTTAGGAGGATGTTCATGGCGAACGACAGCAAGACATGGCGGTGCGGAAAGTACGAGCTCAGCTTTGACCGTCCGCGTATCATGGGCGTCCTCAACGTGACGCCCGATTCGATGAGCGACGGCGGTGAGCACTTTGACCAGGATGCCGCTATCGAGTACGGCCTGGCGATGCTCGATGCCGGCGCCGACATCATCGACGTGGGCGGCGAGTCCACGCGTCCTGGCTTTACCCCGGTCAACCCCGACGAGGAGGCGCGTCGCGTGCTGCCCGTCGTGCGCGCGCTCGCCAAAGAGGGCGCCATCGTCTCGATCGATACGCGTCATGTGGCGGTTGCCAAGGCGGCAGTGCGCTGCGGTGCTTCGATTGTCAACGACGTGACGGGCTTCACCGATCCCAAGATGGTTGAGTTCGTTAAGACAAGCACCTGCGGCGTTATCGTAATGCACGCCGGCGAGGTCGCCGCACCCGCACGCACGCACGCGACGGTGCAGCTCGATACCTCGGCTGCGGCGTTTGTTGCCGAGAAGGCACGCGAAGCGGCTGTCGAGGCCGCGCGCGAGGCCGAGAAGCCGGCCCGTCGCCGTCGCGGCAAGTTGCTGGGCGAGCCCAAGGTTGAAGCCAAGCTTCCGGGCGGTGTGGTACAGCCCTCGCTGCCGCTTGGCGAATCGGAGCCCGCGCCCGAGTCCGAGTCAGAGAGGCCGGCTGCCGAGCAGGCTGCCCCTGCCGCCGCTGCGCCCGAGACCGTGCCCGCAGCTGCCGAAGCCGCACCAGAGCCCAGCGATCACCTGGCCGCCATGATGCGCCGCAGTGCCCGCCGTGAGGAAGCCTATGTGCCCACTTCGCAGCTCCGCCGCTTTACCCTGCCCGATTCTGCACCCATCATGCGCCGCGTCATGGGCTTTCTGTCCGATCAGGCCCGCACGCTCATCCATGCCGGCGTGTCGCGCGACCGTATCTGCATCGATCCCGGCTCGGGCTTTGGCAAGACGGCCAACGAAGACATCGTCATCCAGCGCGAGACCGCCAAGATGGCGTCGCTGGGCTATCCGCTCATGTGCGCCGTGTCGCGCAAGCGCTTTGTGGGCGCCGTCTCGGGCGTGACCCAGGCCGCCGCGCGCGATGCCGCCACGTTTGGCGTGTGCCTGGGCGCCATCCAGGCCGGCGCCAACATCGTGCGCGTGCACGACGTCGCTGGCTTTGCGCAGTTCCTGAACGGTTACTGGGCTGTCGCCGAGCCGCAACCGCGCCGTGCGTTTGTGGCCGTGGGTTCCAACCTGGGGCATCGTTGCGACAACATCCGCGCCGCGCGCAACATGATTGCCGAGATTCCGCTCACCTGCGTGTCCAACTCCTCCAAGATCTACGAGAGCGAGCCGGCCTACGAGACGCGCCAGGACGCGTTTGCCAATGCCGTCATCGAGATCAAGACCGAGTTGGCGCCGTTGGTGCTGCTCGACGAGCTCATGAAGATCGAGGCCGAGCTGGGGCGCGACCGCTCCAAAAAGGCCAAGGCCAACGGTCCGCGCACCATCGACCTGGACCTGCTGTGGATGGACGGCGAGACCCACGGCGGCCAAAAGCTGCGCCTGCCGCATCCGCTCATTGGTGAGCGCGATTTTGTGCTGGTGCCGCTCGAGGACCTGATGCACGACCCGGCGCGGTTCTTCCGCTACAACGGTGTCGAGGTCAAGGAGCCCGAGGACCGCGTGGGCCATATCGTGGGCGAATTGGGGCGTATGTAGATGATCGAGATGAATGCTGTTGCCGCCGGCACCGAGCTCGACGCGGCGCGTGACGCGGGCCGCGAGGGCGTGTCCGCGGGCTGGTGCGCGTGGAGCGCGGGCGATGCTTCGCTGACGTTTTCGCTGGTCGTGCGTCCGGATGTGAACATGCATGCCTTTCACGGCCTGCCGTTTGTGGCCGCGATGGGCATGATGGACGTGCTCGTGGGCACGGCTTCGACGCCGGGGTTGGGCCTTGCCGGTAAGGTGGGTATCCAGTGGCCGAGCGATATCGTGTGCGGCGCGCCCGCGTTTGAGACGTCGCTCGCGCGTGTTGCCGTGAACGGCGGTGCCGGTGCTGCGGGCATGTTCGGTGCCGTGACGGTTGATATTGAGCGTTCGGCGCTGAGCGAGCTTGGTGTGGACGTGGCTGACGAAGCGCTGGTCGAGACGCTGGCCGCCGCCGTGCTGGCCCGCGTGGACGCCTGGGCGGTTGTTGCCAACACGCCGCAAGGCGCCGCAGGGCCGCTGGCTCCCGTGCTGGGCGAGTACTTCGACATGGTGCCGCTGCTGGGCCGCCAAGTTGCGGCGGTGTCGCCCAACGGCCTGCCGCTTGCGGTCGGTGTGTTTGCAGGCCTGGACATCTGGGGCCGCGCGACCATTAAGACCGATGCCGGCGAGCAAGAGTTTCCGCCCGAGGCCGTGCGCATTCGCGGTCTGTAGCGCGGGGCGCTCGCGCCCAAAGATAACGATGGCAACGGAGCCCTCCTCGGCTTGCACCGGGGAGGGTTTTCGCTTGTCTGGGGAATGGGTTGCCAGCGCTTTATTCCTCAAAACTGAAAAATTTTCGTTTTTGAGGAATAGGAAACATACACGATATCGCTGTGCTGGGCGTGTTCGAGGAGTCTCTATTCCTCAAAATTGAAAATTATTCAGTTTTGAGGAATAGGCTTGGCGAACGTTTGCGGGGGCTGTGGCATCGGGCGTGCTCGACTTAGGTCCCCGTCCTACCCCAGCTTCTGCATGCGGCGGTAGATTTCGCAGATGCCTTTGATGGTGAGTTGGCCGTCTACTATGTCGAAGGCGTCGGTCGAATCGGTGACGATGCTGGCGAGGCCGCCCGTGGCGATAACGGTGGCGTCCTCGCGCCCCAGCTCGCGCTTCATGCGCGCGACCAGGCCCTCGGCCATGGCGGCGGCGCCCGTTACGGCGCCGACCTTGATGCACTCCTCGGTATCGCGGCCGATGGCGTGCTCGGGCGCCTCGAGCGGAACGCTAGCGAGCTTGGCGGCTCGGGCGGCGAGCGCGTCCATCGAAATGCGGATGCCCGGCGCAATCGCTCCGCCAATGTAATAGCCGTCCTCGTCGATGACGTCGATATTGGTCGCGGTGCCAAAGTCCACCACGATCGCCGGGGCGCCGTAGAAGGTCTCGGCGGCGACGGCGTTGGCGATGCGGTCGGCACCAACGGCCTGGGGGCGCGCCGCCCGCAGCTTGGTTACGGCGGCCGTCTGCGGCCCGATGACGATGGCGTCCGCGGCAATGCGGTCGGCCACGGCGTGCCACTCGCGCGAGAGCTGCGGCACCACGCCGGCAAAGGCGATCGCGTCGACCGCGCCGAGCGAGAGGTCGTACATCTTAAAGAAGCCCATCAGGCGCACGTGGATCTCGTCGGCGGTATAGGAGCGGTCGGTGGGCATACGCCACGACTGCACCAGCTCGTCTCCGTCAAACAGGCCCATGGCCGTCTGCGTGTTTCCCATATCGATAGCGAGCAGCATGTCTACTCCCGGTGTTGGCATAAAAGGACGCGCACCATTGTATACGCGCCGTCGACGGAGCTCGGCTGCGATTCGTTTGCGGCGATAGGGGCGGAGGGGTTTAAATATGAAGGAATTATGCTCTACGAGATTTTCCTTGCCGTTTACCGAACTCCCGCGTAATATTCTTTCTTGCGCACATGAGGCGCCCAGACATTGCGGGGTGGAGCAGTCTGGTAGCTCGCCGGGCTCATAACCCGGAGGTCGTAGGTTCAAATCCTGCCCCCGCGACCAAGAACTTGCAGCTCGTCGGCCTAGCCGGCGAGCTTTTTTGTTATCCCGGGACTGTGTTTTCGGTCCAATTCTTGGCCTCTCAAACAAAATCTCGATCTGTAACATCTAGACCCGATTTGGGCGGCTAAGTGTTACAGACCGAGATATACCGGTGGGTTGGGTCGTGTTTGTCTCGATCTGTAACAGTAAGACCCGGTTTTGTCGCGTAACTGTTACAGATTGAGATAAACCGGCGGGCAAACCGACGGGCCGCCTTGCCCCATCCGCCTGCCGCCACCTGATATTCGCCGATTTCCGTTGTGCCGCTGTGCCTCCATGCCATATCCTCTAGACAACTACGCGGCATCATCGCCGCCGCGCCTACAAGAGAGGAATGTCCATGACCGCACCTGCATCCAAGCTGCTCCAGCCCATTACGGTTGGCCCCCTTGAGCTCAAGAACCGCATTATGTTCCCGCCGCTGACCACCGGCTACGAGGAGCGCGACGGTTCCATCGGCGAGCGCAGCCTGGCCTTTTACGAGCGCCTGGCCCGTGGCGGCGTGAGCTACATCGTCATCGGCGACGTCGCTCCCGTCATGACCGCGAGCCCCACGCCCAAGCTGGCGACCGACGCCCAGATCCCCACGTTTAAGGCACTGGCCGACGCCGTCCACAAGCACGGTGCCAAGGTCGCGCTGCAGCTGTTCCACCCCGAGTACGACGTGCCCGGCGTCGGCCGCATGGTCATGGGTTCCATGGCCGCCGCCAAGGCCGCGCAGGAGGCCAAGGCCGCCGGCGACGAGGAGACCTTCGCCGCCAAGATGGCCGAGTCCAACGAGATCCGCAAGCAGGCCTACGCCAAGCTGCACCACGACATGCAGCACTTTGTGAACGAGGCCACCGTGGAGCAACTCACCCAGATCAAGGAGGCTATCGCCGCCTCGGCCGCCCGCGCGCAGCAGGCTGGCATCGACGCCATCGAGGTCCACGGCGACCGTCTGGTGGGTTCGCTGTGCTCCGCGATCCTCAACAAGCGCACGGACGAGTACGGTGGCTCGTTCGAGAACCGCGTCCGTTATGCGCTGGAGGTCGTCGCCGCCATTAAGGAGGCCGCGCCGCAGCTGATGGTGGAGTACAAGCTCCCCGTGATCATGGAGAACCCCGACGGCACGCCGCGCGGCAAGGGAGGCCTGCAGCCCGACGAGGCCTGCGAGTTCGCCAAGCTGCTCGAGGGCGCGGGCATCGATATGATCCAGGTCGCACAGGCCAACCACACCGGCAACATGGGCGACACCATTCCGCCCATGGGCGCCATGCCCTACAACTGGACGCTGCCCGTGGCCGAGCGCGTCAAGGCCCTGGTCTCCGTGCCGGTGGCAACCGTCGGCCGCGTGGTTTCGGTCGAGGCCGGCGAGAAGATCCTGGAGGATGGCTCGGCAGACATCATCGCCTATGGCCGCTCGCTCATGTGCGACCCCGACATTGCGCTGAAGGCCGCCACGGGCGAGCCCATCCGCGAGTGCCTCAACTGCAACAAAGGTTGCGTCGACGCGATTCAAAACCGCAAGTACATCTCGTGCGTGCTTAATGCCGAGAACGGTGACGAGGCGACCATCGCCATCAAGCCGGGCGAGGGCGACAAGAAGATCGCCGTGGTGGGCGGTGGCATCGCCGGCCTGGAGGCCGCACGCGTGGCGGCCAAGCGCGGCTACGACGTGACCATCTACGAGGCGAGCGATCACTTGGGCGGCCAGATTGTGCTGGCGGCTGCGCCTCCGCGCAAGGACGAGATCATGCGCTCGGTCGAGTACTACGAGAAGATTCTGCCTGGCCTGGGCGTGAAGGTTGAGCTCAGCCATGCCGCTACCGCTGAGGACCTCAACGCCGCCGACGCCGCGATTGTGGCTGTGGGCGCGCACGACGTGGTCATCCCCGTTCCGGGTGCCGACTCGGACAAGGTCGTCTCGAGCTGGGACGTGCTGGCCGGCAAGGTGGAGCTCAGCGGCCGCGTCGCCGTCATTGGCGGTGGCCTGGTGGGCACCGAGACTGCCGGGTACCTGCTGCAACGCGGCTGCGAGGTGGCGATTGTCGAGATGCTCGACAAGATTGCCGCGGGCGAGTCCGAGACCATTCTGCCGCTGATTATGAGCGACTTTGCAGAGCACAACGTGGAGCAGCACGTGAAGACCCGCCTGACCGCCATTACCGACGAGGGCGTGGAGGCCATTCGCACTACCGAGGACGGCGCCGAGGAGCCGGTAAAGATCGCCTGCGATTACGTGGTGATGGCCGTGGGCTCCAAGGCCAACGCGTTTGACCTGGATGGCGTGACGGTGCCCGTGACCTGCGTGGGAGACTGCTCAGGTGAGCGCACCGCCGACATCGCGAGCGCCATTCGCACGGCATATCACGCGGCCAACGAGCTGTAGTTAACTTCGCGGCCAGGCGGGGCGGTAGCACGGATC
>USLO01000096.1 GCA_900555515.1 uncultured Collinsella sp. | reverse complement strand
TAAGGTCGCGGGTTCCCTCCGCCTTCTGTGCCTGCATGGGCAAACACCTTTCTTTTGTATCGCGTCATAGGTAGTGGTCATTATACGGCACAAAAACAAAACGCGGCGGCGCGTCTGACCGAACGAGGGTATGGGGACTCGTTCGGCCAGATGCGCCGCCGCTGTTTGTGATTCGTTTTCCTTCGCCTCTTTCGAATCACGTGATCTGTTGGGGACGGAGGAAAACGGATCATTTCGTAGGCCCGTGGCCGCCTTAGAAACCGAATGATGGTACGAGCATCCATTCGGCTTCCAGGGCAGCCACGGACAGAACGGGGCGAACAGCAAAGAGCGACGGGCGTCTACTCCCCCGCCACGCTCGCGCGCAGCTTGGCGGCGATGGGCTCGGATGCCAGCAGGAACACGAGCATGACCACGGAGCACGCCAGGCACACAATCCAGGCGCTCGCAAAGGAGCCCGTGGCATCGAACAGCACGCCCGAGACGATGGCGCCGGTAGTGCCCAAGATTGCCTTGAAAGACAAGGGCATAGGCCTTATGGCCATGCCCGCAGGCTTGAAAGGCAAGGTTGGGTACTACCGGTGGTCGGCGATATAGCCCAAAGCGACCGCCGTGTAAGCCGCGGCGCCAAGTGGCAGCTCGGCATCGCTAAAACGTGCCTTGGGATGATGCTGAGCAAAATGCTCGTCCGCATCAGTCACGGCAGCGCCCACGGTAAAGTACGCGCTCGGGATCTCGCTCGAGATAAGCGCGAAGTCCTCGCTCGCCATGGCGTGGAACAGTGGCAAGAAGGCGGACTTGGGCAGCACCGCGCCCACGTAGCCAAGCGACGCCTGCGTCATGTCGTCATCGAGCACGAGCGGGGGAACATCCGAGAGCGTCTCGATAGTCGCCGGCGTACGATAGGTCGTGGCAACGCCTTTGACGACCTCCGCGATGCGGGTCTTGAGGTGCTCCATGAGCTCGACGTCGAAGCCACGCAGCGTTCCCTCGAGCACACAAGTGTCGGGGATGACATTTGCGGCCTGACCGCCGGCGAACTTGCCAACGGTCAGTGCGACCTCCTTGGCCGCCGGCACTTCGCGAGCGATGAGCTCCTGAAGCGCCAGATGCACATGGACGCCGGCCGTGATGGGGTCGATGCAGATCTCGGGGCTCGAGCCATGGCCGCCCTTGCCCTGCAGCGTGATGCGGAAACCGTACACGCCCGAGAGCGCCGGGCTGCCGTAGAGCACCAGGCCAAGCGGCGACTGGCTATTGACATGCATGGCAAAGGCGACCTGAGGACGCGGGTTCTGCAGCAGACCGTCGGCGATGGCGGCGCGGGCACCCTCAAAGGTTTCCTCGCCCGGCTGGAACAGCAACTTAACCGTGGCGTTGGCATCAACAAGCTCTGCCTCGCGTGCTTTGAGCATACGAGCCGCACCAAGCAGTGCCGTCGCGTGCATGTCGTGTCCGCATGCGTGCATGCAGCCGTTCGTAGAGGCGAAAGACTCGCCTGACTCTTCGGCAACGGGCAGGGCATCCATGTCGCCACGCAGCATAACGACCGTACCGGCCTGTTCGTCCGTGCAGACGCCATTGCCCTGGGCCGCGACGGCACCGGCGCCGACAAGGCCCACAACACAGGAACCATCGACGAGCGTGGCAAATGGGATGTCCATCTCGGTCAGGCGCGCTTGGATATACACAGAGGTCTGTGGGAGGCTATTACCCAGCTCGGGCATCTGGTGTAGATCGTGTCGCCACGCAGCGAGCTCGTCTGCAAAAGCCTGAGCTTCTGCAACAAGACCGTCACCGATAGCGGTCTGCGCCGCTGCGGTGGCCTTGGGCGCTGATTGCGGTTGAAGATCGGACAAAGCTGGTGCCATAGATGCCCTCCAGTATCGTTTTTGCAGCAAGCACTTTGATAGCATAAAGTGTAAGGTACTACTTTAAGGGCGAGGCATAAAAAATGCCGCCCCGGGAGGGCGGCGCAACAAGTTGTTTACAATTGCGGGCGCGGCTTTCGACGCAAAAAATCGAAGTGAGTCTCGCTCAAGATAATCGACAGGAAGATGAGCGCGAAGCCGGCGAGCAGGCGCGAGGTGAGCGCCTCCCCCATCAGCAGCACCGAGAACAGCACACCCGAAGGCGACTCCATCGAAAGGAGCAGCGAGCCCGTCGAGGCCGGGACATGCGCCAGGCCGACGTTTTGGATGAGCAGAGCCGCGCATGTGCAGCCCACCGAGAGAAACGCCATCGCACTGATAAAGCTCGGCGTCCACACGGACAGAGGCGCTTGGGTCTCGAATAGCAGCGACGTTGCCAGGCTCAGCACGCCGTTGCCCACAAACATCCAAAACGTGATGACGTTGATGTCCATTTTGCGACCGTACTTGGCGGTCACCGCCATCTGGGTGGCGAAAAAGACCGCACCCGCCAGCGTAATGACGTCACCGATGTTGAATTCAACGCTATCGAGCGCCACCAAACCAATGCCCGCCAAGCACAGCAGTGCCGCGCCCAGGTTATAGCGGGTGAGTTTTTCGCCGCTCAGAAAATAGCTCGCGAACGGCACAAGGATGCAGTACGTGCCCGTCAAAAAAGCATTCTTGCCCGCCGTAGTATGTGCCAGACCGACCGTCTGCAACGCATAGGCCGCCCACATGAGCACGCCCATACTCAGGCCAACGATCAGGTTGCGAGCGTTGAAATGTGCAATGATGCGCTTGTGGAAGACGGCAAACATGACCAACGCTGCGGGCAGAAAGCGTACATAGAGCAGCGCGAACACCGGAATGGTGCCGAGTGCGTCCTTCATAGTGGTAAAGGAGTAGCCCCAGATGACCGCCACCGAAAGGAGCAGAACCTTCCAGAACAGCGGAGAGCGTGCGCCGGCGCCGCGAAAGGTGCCGCCCGCGCCCAGGTCTTCACGGGCTACAGGGCTATCGGGCAAGTTTTCGATTTCGTTGGCAGCGTATTGGGCCATGGAACATCCTCGCACTCAATCTGGGCGTGGTGTCCGCACGCGTATGGCTGCGTGCCGCCTCATGGTCAAATAAAAACGGGGCGCACCGGACCCCCGGCACGCCCCGCTACTGTAACAACAACCAAGCAACCCGTGCAATTCACTACGCTAAAGCATCGGGTTGGAAGGCCTCGATGTTCCGACGGCGTTTACGTCGCTGCATTAAATCAATTTGGTTGACTCCAGCTTTTCGATGATCCAGTCGTTGGCTTTGATAACCGGGCGGCGGAAGACGACGCCCAGGGCCAGCGACGGAATCAGATAGCTCGCCAGAATGCCCAACTCAACCCAGTACTCCATATGGTAGGCACCGGCCATGGCGGCGTGCATGGCGTTGATGCCGTGGGTAAACGGCAGGAACGGATAGATCGCCTGGAACACGGGACCGGTCATCTCGATGGGGAACGTACCGCCCGAACCGCCGACCTGCATGACCAGCAGCACGACGGCGAGGGCCTTGCCGATATCTCCAAACGATACCGTGAGCGTGTAGACGATATTGGAGAACACGAGGCTCGCGACCCAGCCGGCAAGCACAAACTGCAGGGGGTTGTCGCACTGGATGCCAAAGAACAGAATGTCGCCCGCGCACACGAGCGTTGCCTGCAGCAAGGCCAGACCGCCAAAGAACAGATAACGGCCCAGGTAGATCTCGTGCAAGCGCACGGGAATGAGTTCGTTGATGAGCTCATCGTCAACCGAGACCTTCATCATGGCCGCCAGAACAATCGAGCCCACCCACAGCGACAAAATCGTGTAGAACGGCGCCATGGCCGAGCCGTAGTTGCGGATCGGATAGACCGGCTTGCGATCGAGCGCGACGGGGCCGGAAAGCGACACGGCCAGACCCTCGGGATCATTGCCGATCATCGTCTTGATCGTAGCGAGGTCATCCGACATCAAGGCGCCGTCGAGCTCGTCCTTAAACGCGCTGATCTTGTCCGACGCCTCGCCCAGCTGATCGGAAGCCTTGTTGACCAGCTTTGCAGCCTTGGAGAGGCCCTTTGCCAGCGAACCGGAAGCAGCGGTCAGGCCGTCTACGGCGCTATCCAGGTCGCCCGAGATGCCATCAAGCGAGTCCAAAACGCCCGAAATAGTCTTCTTGAGTTCTTTGGCCTTGACCGAAAACGTAGAGTCGTAGTCAATCTTGGCGCCCGAGATACCAGCCTTGGCATCCGCGATTGCCTGATCGACCTCGGCACGCGATTTGTTAACCTCTGCCATACTCTTCGTGAGCGACGTCTCGATATTCGTCAGCTCATTGGCATTGTTGCGGTACTCCGTCGCGGTTTTATCAAGCTCGGCAGCCGCGTCCTCAAGCCCTGCCTTGAGCTTATCGTTACTCACCTGGCCAGCAAGACTACGGAGCTCATTCGCCGTGCCAACAATCTCGTCGGCACGTTTATTGAGTGACGTTGCGCCATCGTTGAGCTGAGACACCGTAAGATCGACGTGCTTGTTTGCAGCGTCGAATGCCTTTGCGAGCTCGGTAGAAACGTTATCGAACGAACCTGCGCTCCCATCAATAGCAGCATCGATCGCATCGCTGGCGGACTTGAGCGCTTGCTCGGAATCGGCAATACCGCTCTCAGCATGCTGCATGAGCTGCTTCACCGACTCCTCGGTCGATCCGGACTGCTTGAGCATGCCGCCCGCCGACGTCAGCGAATCGGACGTGGAGCTTAAAATGCCCGCAAGTGACGTTGCGCTGGCCTGAATGTCCTGCAAGTCCTGGACCGAATCGCCAAGCGTCGAGGACAGGTTGGCGATAAAGTTGCTTACTTGGTCGGTGCTCATGTAGTCGAGCAGGCTGGACACGGTTTTAAGACCGATGCTCGTAATGGTCTCGGTAAAAGTTTCGTTAACCTGGCTCTGAACGGCGCTCGAACCCTTCTCGGTCACGATCTGCGCGATGGCGTTGGCCTTCTGGTTCTCGTAAAACTCGATATCGGCGTGTTTCACGTCGGTCGAGAAAAGCGTCATCATGTCGGAGCTAAACGTTTTGGGGATAACGACGGCAGCATAGTACGCGCCCGACTTAACGCCCTCAATAGCCTTATCGCGGTCGCTGAGGACGACCCAGTCGAAGTTCTCGTTGCCGCGCAGGGTGGAGGTTACGTTTTCACCCACGTTGACCTCGACGGGAATCAGATCGCTCTCGTAACCCTCGTCGGTGTTGACCACGGCGATCTTAAGATTGCCGGTGTTGCCGTACGGATCCCAGCTGCCGGCGATGTTAAACCACGCGTACAGGCACGGTACGATAATGAGGCCCATCACGACAACCAAGCCGATTACGGAGCGAGACACGTTTTGGACATCGCGCTTAAACAGGTGCAGGATGTTTTTCATTTATGCCTCACCTCCTTTGGAGTGCTTGCCAAGCGGGGTGGTGTCCCCGTCGTTTCCGTTTACGTTGTCAACGCCGTCGGCATCATGAGCTTTACGATGCGCACCGGTATGCGGCAGACGGCTCGTGGGCTGTTCGCTGTCCTTGGTGCCCCGCTCGCTGGCGTTGAGACCAAACATGCGACGGGCAGCAGGAATGGCGGCCGTGTGCTCGCGCATCTCGCGACGCAGGTCCTCATCCGAAAGCGCCGAGATACGCATCTGGGTATTGAGGCTCGCACGGATGTACTCGATGTTGATGAGCCAGCCACAGATGGCGATGACCGAAATGATCCAGATAACAAGCAGGATGATCTTGCCGTTATTGTCGATATCGAGCACCGTCGAAAGTACAAAGAGCAGGACCTGGACGCCTACCACGGCGGCAAAACCGCCCTTGATGTAGTACGGGTAGCGATGCTCAAACGCCACGGCATGATCGAGCAGCTCGCGACGGTACGAATCCGAATCGAGCATGACGCGCATGGCCGTGCGCAGCGAATAGCGCTGGCGCGGCAGGTCGTTGGACTCGCAGATCATGAGGCCCGTCGTGGAAAGCTGCTTATCAAAGAGCAGATTGAGGTTGAGCAGCAACGGGCGCAGCTGCAGACCGATAAAGAGCGCCACGATCAGGAACACGCCCAGGATGCACAGGTTAAACAGGTAGTTAAACGAGTACATGCCACCGACGGTCTCGCGCAGCAGGTTGATGCCATAGGTGAAGGGCAGCAGCGGATGCAGCCATTGGAAGAAGCCGGGCATCATCTCGATGGGATACATGCCCGACGAACCGGGGATCTGCACAATAACGAGAATGACACCGATAGCCTTGCCGATATGCTTAAACGTGGTGGACAGCGCATAGATGATGTTGACGTAGGTGAACGAGATAGCGATGCCGCCCAGCACGAACAGCAGCGGGTTGACGCACTGCACGCCAATCACCAAATCGCCCACCGTAACGATGATGGCCTGGAACGCACCCAGGATCACCATCAGCAGCCAGCGGCCAAAGTAGCCCTGACGCGCCGTAAAGCTACCGATGCCCTCGCGGTCGACCTCGAGCTTGTAGATAGCGATGAGCACATAGCCGCCTACCCACAGCGCCAGATTGGTGTAGAAGGGCGCGATGCCCGAGCCAAAGCTCTTGACCGGATAGATTGACTTGGACGTCAGCTCAACCGGAGATGCCATGAAATCTGCCACGTCATTGACGTCGACGTCCATGAGGTCGGCTAACTCGCCCATAGACTCAGAGGTCTGCAGCGCCGCAATGTCATTAGCGGCGGTCGCGAGCTTGTCCTGAACCTTGGCAAGAGAGGCATCGGTTTGAGACAGCGTGGTCTTTGCCTGCTTGAGCGTGGCGTCGAGCTGCGCCAGCGTGCCGCGCGCGCTCGCTATCGTGGGGGT
>USLO01000095.1 GCA_900555515.1 uncultured Collinsella sp. | reverse complement strand
GCGGTGTCTCAGAAGGCTGTTTTGAGAAAGGTTGAGTCGAACATGACCGTCGATCCTTTGATTCAATCCCTGAAGGGTAAGCTCGTCGTGAGCGTTCAGGCGTATATGGGCGAGCCGCTTCGTACGCCCGAGACCATGGCTCAAATGTCTCGTGCTTGCGAGCTCGGCGGCGCCGCCGCCATTCGCTGCCAGGGCCTTGCCGACATTGCCGCCATTAAGGGTCGCTGTGAGGTTCCTGTTATCGGCCTGTGGAAGGATGGGCACGAGGGCGTTTACATCACGCCGACACTGCGTCACGCTCGCGCCTGCGTTGCTGCGGGTGCCGATATCGTGGCGATCGACGCCACCGATCGTCCGCGTCCCGACGGCAAGTCGGTCGAGGATACCTTCCGCCCGCTGCACGAGGAGGGTGTGCTCCTGATGGCGGATTGTGCCACCATCGAGGACATTCGCCGTGCGGTTGATATGGGCTTCGACCTTGTATCTACCACGCTTTCTCACGGTGTCGCTGCCATCGACTGCACCATGGCCGATGGCCCCGATCTGCCGCTCCTGCGTCAGGCGACCGAGGAATTCCCCGGTCTTCCCATCATCTGCGAGGGCCGCGTGCACACGCCCGAGGAGGCTCGCGCCGCGATCGATGCTGGCGCCTGGGCCGTTGTCGTCGGCACCGCCATCACGCACCCCACGAGTATTACGAGTTGGTTCAAGGCTGCGCTTGAGGCGTAAGACAGGCCTCGTATCCGCTCGGGGCGGTATACTCAATATAGGCAATTGACCGCGCGGGATCCGGGTTGCTGGGTCCCGCGCTTGTTTTCGGGAGGCAGCACATGCAAAAGGGAGATGCCATGGATGCGGCGGAGCGCTCGGAGCGCATCCCCGATATCGTCATCATCACCGGAATGTCCGGATCGGGCCGCACACAGGCCATGCACGTGTTCGAGGACATGGGCTATTTTTGCATCGATAACCTGCCTCCGCGTCTCATCGCCCAGCTTGCCGAGCTCGTCGGCATCAATACGGGCGTGGGCAGGCATCTCGCCGTCACCTGCGATTTGCGTAGCCAGGGACTGTTTGACGAGTTGCTCGATGCGGTCGCCGCTCTCGAAGAGCGCGAGATGAGCTGCGACATCGTGTTCCTGGAGGCTTCTGATGAGGTGCTGATTCGTCGCTACAGCGAAAATCGCCGCCGTCATCCCATTGCCAAGCCGGGGGAGACTACGGCCGATGCCATTCAGCGCGAGCGCCTTCAGCTGCAGGGCGTGCGCGACCGAGCCGATATGATTATCGACACGAGCCGTCTGCGCACCTCTGCGCTGCGCAACAAGCTGCGTATGGCATTTTCCGAGCTGTCCGACCAGCAGCTTATGGATGTCCACGTGTTCTCGTTTGGCTTTAAGCACGGCATGCCCGTCGAAGCGGATATTATGATCGACGTCCGCTTCCTGCCCAATCCGTTCTACGATCCCGAGATGCGCACGATGACCGGTCTCGATAAAAAGGTCTCCGATTTTGTTCTGGACCATCCCAAGACGCAGGAGTTTTGGAAGGCTTGGACACAGCTGCTCGATACGGTGATGCCGGGTTATATCGCGGAGGGTAAGCCGCAGCTTTCTATCGCCATCGGCTGCACGGGCGGCCAGCACCGCAGCGTTGCCATTGCCGAGGCCACGGCCCGTTACCTGGAAGGCGCTCAGTATCATGTGAGCATCTCCCACCGCGACCTGTCGCGCGCCAACACGAAGGCATAGGCCTGCATGTCGTTTACCGCTGAGGTGCGCGACGAGCTTGCGCGCTGCGAACCCGAATGTGAATACTGCGACTTGTCGACGCTTGCCGCCCTCACGCGCGTGAGCGGTACGCTCTCGCTTACCGGCTCTGGGCGGTATCGTTTGACGGTTGCGACTGAGACGGGAGCCGTCGCGCGCACGATGATCACGCTGACGCATCGTATCCTTAAGCTCAAAACGGAGTTCACCGTCCGTAAATCTGTATTGCATAAGGTTCGAAACTACCTCATCACCTTGCCTGATCAGCCAGACCTGGATAAGGCCTTGGTTCTGCTGGGTATCCTCGAACGTAGGGGAGGACTTGTCGCCGGCGTACCCCGACATATCGTTGCCCGTCCTTGCTGTAGACTTGCCTATATCCGCGGCGCGCTCATCGCGGGCGGCTTCGTGGCCGATCCACGCGGCGATTTTCATTTGGAGATTGCTGTGCAGGGCGAGCAATATGCCAAGGGGCTTTGCGATCTGTTGGAGCAGATTGGGGTCCATGCTCGTGTTAATGCACGGCGGGGGTCATATGCCGTGTACATTAAGAGCGCCGAGGAAATCGAGCATCTATTAAAGCTGATTGGCGCCAAGCGCAGCGTTGCCGAGATTGAGGAGGCGCGCGCGGTCAAGTTGGTTAAGAACGATGTGAACCGTCGCGTGAACGCCGAGCTCGCCAACCAGACCAGAAGCGCCGGTGCCGCCCAACATCAGCTTGCGCTTATCGATGAGCTCGAGCAGCGTGGCCTTCGTGATGCGCTTCCGGATGCCTTGGCGGTCTTTTGCGACCTGCGCGAGCGCTATCCCGATCTGTCGCTGCGTGATTTGGGGGAGATGGCTGACCCTCCCTTGTCGAAGTCAGCCCTCTACCATCGTGTTTTACGGCTTGAAAAGCTCATTGAAGCAAACAGGTAGTTTGAAGTAACGACTTATATATGGATTTAGCTGCTATTTTAGTATTTAAAACGTTTTAACGTAAATTTGATTTTCAATTTCGAGCATTCTCGTGAAATTCAAGTCAAAAAAAAGGTATATTAGGCGAGTGGTTAGTTTGTGGGCCTCAACGGCGGGCGCTGTAGCTCGCGGGGGCCTTACGAAAGGAGACACAATGGCAGTAAAGGTTGCTATTAACGGCTTCGGTCGCATCGGTCGTCTGGCTTTCCGTCAGATGTTCGGTCATGAGGGCTCCGAGATCGTCGCTATCAACGACCTCACCTCTCCCGATATGCTCGCTTACCTGCTGAAGTACGACTCCACGCAGGGCAACTACGCTCGCGATCACGAGGTCGTTGCTGGCGAGGATTCCATCACCGTTGACGGCAAGGAGATCAAGATCTACAAGGAGGCCGACGCTAACAACCTGCCTTGGGGCGACCTTGACGTCGACGTCGTTCTCGAGTGCACCGGCTTCTACACCAGCAAGGCTAAGGCTCAGGCCCACATCAACGCTGGCGCCAAGAAGGTCGTCATCTCCGCTCCGGCCGGCAGCGATCTGCCCACCATCGTGTACAACGTCAACCATGAGACGCTGACCGCTGAGGACAACATCATCTCCGCTGCTTCCTGCACCACCAACTGCCTCGCCCCGATGGCCAAGGGTCTGAACGACTTCGCTCCCATCGTGTCCGGCATCATGACCACCATCCACGCCTTCACCGGCGACCAGATGCCGCTCGACGGCCCGCAGCGCAAGGGCAACTTCCGTCGCTCCCGCGCCTGCTCCGAGAACATCGTCCCGAACACCACGGGCGCTGCCAAGGCCATCGGCCTGGTTCTCCCCGAGCTCAACGGCAAGCTCATCGGTGCCGCCCAGCGCGTCCCGACGCCGACCGGCTCGCTGACCAACCTCTACGCCGTCGTTGACAAGAAGGTCACCGTCGACGAGGTCAACGCTGCCATGAAGGCCTACGCCGAGACCATCCCCGAGACCTTCGCCTACAACGAGGACCAGATTGTCTCCCGCGACATCGTCGGCGAGACCCACGGCTCCATCTTCGACGCCACTCAGACCATGTGCTCTGACCTCGGCAACGGCCAGACCCTCGTTCAGGTCACCTCTTGGTACGACAACGAGAACTCCTACACCTCTCAGATGGTCCGCACCATCAAGTACTTCGAGAAGTTCGTTGCTTAATTTAGCTTTTAGCGAATAGCTCGTTGAGCGTCTAAAGAAGGGCGCGGCCTTATAGGGCTTACACCCTAGGGTCGCGCCCTTTTTATAAGAAATCGTCTGCCGTAATGGGAGGCAGACACGTACGAAAGGTAGAAGCAAACATGGCCTTTACCAAGAAGACCGTCCGCGACATCGATGTCGACGGAAAGCGCGTTCTCGTCCGCGTTGACTTTAACGTGCCTATCAAGGATGGCGTCGTTGGCGACACCACCCGTATCAAGGCTGCCCTGCCCACCATCAACTACCTCGTTGAGCACAACGCTCGCGTCATCCTCATGAGCCACCTCGGCCGTCCCGAGGGCACCGGCTTCCAGCCCGAGCTGTCCCTCGAGCCCGTCGCCAAGAAGCTCGCTGAGCTCTCTGGTCTCGACGTTGCCTTTGTCGCTGACACCTACGGCGAGAAGGCTGCTGAGGCTGTCGCCGCCGTCGAGCCGGGTAAGGTCCTCGTTCTCGAGAACGTCCGTTTTGACAAGCGTGAGAAGAAGAACGATCCCGAGATCGCCAAGAAGCTCGCTTCCTATGGTGACGTCTTCGTTCTCGATGCCTTCGGCACCGCTCACCGCGCCCAGGGTTCCGTCGTGGGCCCCGCCGCTTACCTGCCTGCCGTCGCCGGCTTCTTGCTCGAGAAGGAGGTCGACACGCTGACCGGCATCTTCGCCGAGCCCGAGCGCCCCTTCGTCGCCATCGTCGGCGGTTCCAAGGTTTCCTCCAAGATCGGCGTTCTCGATCACCTCATCGACTCCGCTGACACCCTGATCATCGGTGGCGGCATGGCCTACACCTTCTTCCTGGCTCAGGGCCTGTCCGTTGGTCAGTCCCTCAAGGAAGAGGACTGGGTCGAGCGCGCCGGCGAGATGCTCAAGAAGGCCGAGGAGAAGGGTGTCAAGATCCTACTCCCCATCGACAACCGTGTTGCCGATCACTTTGGCGAGGACGCTGTCCCCGAGGTTGTTGCTTCCGACGCTATCCCCGACGATCGTGAGGGTATGGACATCGGTCCCAAGACCGAGGAGCTCTATGCCGAGGCTGTCAAGGGCGCCAAGACCGTGTTCTGGAACGGCCCCATGGGCGTCTTCGAGTTTGACAACTTTGCTCACGGCACCCAGGCTATCGCCGAGGCTCTCGCCGAGGCTGACTGCACCTCGATCATCGGCGGTGGTGACTCTGTCGCAGCTGTCAACAAGTTCAACCTGGCCGACAAGATGAGCTGGATCTCCACCGGTGGTGGCGCTTCCATGGAGCTCGTCGAGGGTAAGGCCCTGCCCGGAGTGGAGGCGCTTCTCGATGCCTAATCGCACCCTTCTTATCGCTGGTAACTGGAAGATGAACAACGACGTCGCCGAGGCCGCCAAGCTCGCCGACGAGCTGGCTCAGGCTCTGCCCGAGGTTCCGGCTGGCGTCGAGGTGCTCGTCTGCCCTCCGACCATCGACATCACCACGGTTCATGACCGCATTCAGGCTGCCCCCATCGCCCTCGGTGCACAGAACGTGTACTGGGAGGCCAAGGGTGCCTTCACCGGTGAGTCTTCTTGCGACATGCTCAAGTCCGCTGGCTGCACCTACTGCATCATCGGTCACTCCGAGCGTCGCGACTACTTCCACGAGACCGACGAGGATCAGAACAAGAAGGCTAAGGCTCTCGTTTCAGCCGGTCTTGTTCCCGTCTTCTGCTGCGGCGAGTCCCTCGAGGTCCGCGAGGCTGGCACCTATGTCGAGCACGTCGTGAACCAGGTCAAGGCTGGCCTTGCTGGCCTTGAGATCACCTGCCCCAAGCAGGTCGTCGTCGCCTACGAGCCCATCTGGGCCATCGGCACCGGCAAGACCGCTACCGCCGAGGACGCTCAGGAGGTCTGCGGCGCTATCCGTGAGACCCTCAAGGAGATGTTCGGCGAGGAGCTCGCCAACGGCATCCGCGTTCTCTACGGCGGTTCCGCCAAGCCCGGCAACATCGCCGAGCTCGTCGCCAAGCCCGACGTTGACGGCGCCCTCGTGGGCGGCGCTTCGCTCAAGGCTGCCGACTTCGCCTCTATGGTCGTCAAGGCAGGCGAGTAGGACATATGGCACAGCGTCATCTTCCTGCACTCCTGATCATCATGGATGGTTGCGGCCTTGCTCCGGCCGATGGCGAGAACGCCGTCGCCGCTGCCAAGACGCCCTTCCTTGATAGCCTGTACGAGAAGTACCCCCACACCACGCTCGGCGCTTCGGGCGAGGACGTGGGTCTTCCCGATGGCCAGATGGGTAACTCCGAGGTGGGTCACCTCAACATCGGTGCCGGACGCATCGTGTTCCAGGAGCTTTCGCGCATCAACAACGCCATCAAGGACGGCTCCATCGCCAAGAACGAGGTTTTTGTCAAGGCTATGGACGACGTCAAGGCTGACGGTAAGACTCTCCACCTCATGGGCCTTATGAGCCCGGGCGGTGTTCATTCTCACATGAACCACGTCGAGGCTCTGGTCAAGATGGCTGCCGAGCACGGCGTCAAGACCGTTCGCGTCCACGCCTTCATGGATGGCCGCGACGTCGACCCGCAGTCCGGTGCTGGCTACATGAGCGAGTTCTGCGCCTTCCTGGCCAAGATCTCCGAGGAGACCGGTTGCGACGCTCGCGTTGCCACCGTCTCGGGTCGTTATTGGGCGATGGACCGCGACAACCGTTGGGAGCGCATCCAGCGCGCCTACGACGTCATGGTCAATGCGTCCGATGCTGATACCGACCCCGTTGCCGGTATCAAGGCCTACTACGAGAAGGACCCGCGCGGCGACGAGTTCGTCGAGCCCTTCGCTGCCCACAACGAGGGCATTCACGAGGGCGACGCGGCCATCTTCTTCAACTTCCGTCCCGACCGCGCTCGTCAGATGACCCGCGTGTTCACGGACAA
>USLO01000094.1 GCA_900555515.1 uncultured Collinsella sp. | reverse complement strand
CTGCGCAAGACGAAGGCCACATTAAGTGGCCTTCTTTGCGTGCGGAACTCGCGATGAACTTCGTGCCCCGCCGTCCGGGAGGACGCCTCTTTATTGATGGGAGGCCTGATAGGTCGATGGTTCCGTGCCCGGATGCGTCCAAAGTGGGACGGGCTTTCCGGATGGGCAGGCTTTCGAAAAATGCGTCCCGGAATTTGCCTTTGGAATGGGACGTAGTTTCCCGTTGAGGTGCTTTGCGGAAAGTGCATCCCACTCTGGGCGGTCGAAGTGGGACACACTTTCCCAAAGGCGCTCCAACGGGAAATTGCGTCCCATTATTCGGTCAAGAAACGGGATGCATTTTCCCAATGAGAGCAAAACCGGAAAATGCATCCCACAATCAGCCCTCAAAGTGGGACGCCGTTTCCCAATGAGGCTCAAGCGGAAAATGCATCCCGGAATTTGCGCTCAAAGTGGGATGCGGTTTCCGGTTGAGGGTCTAAGGGGAAAGTGCGTCCCAGAATCGACGCTTGAAATGGGATGCAGTTTCCCGATGAGGCACTCGACGGAAAATACATCCCAGAAATGGCCTTTGAGCTGGGATAAGATTTCCGCGGCATCTCGGATTCTCAAAAATGAGACACGCCGTTGGCGAAAATGAGACACGTGATATCGGGCATCGGATGTATCATTTGCAAAAATGAGTCCACTCCACTCGAATAAAGCGAGGTCCCTCATGCACGTTCCACACCCCCGTATCCGTAGGCTGTCGAAAATCCCGCTTGTTGGGACGGCGGCGCTTGCTGCGTTGATCGCCACGAGCGTCGCCTGCTTCACGGCCACGCCCCAGGTTGCCCAGGCGGCAGACGCGCCCGCAATCACCGATATGACCGAGCAGGATTATCAAGCCCTGGGTCTGGGCACGAGCGAGGACATTCCGGCCGATACCGTTGGCCCCTATTCCACTGATACCCCCACGACGTTTGCCACGCGCAGCGAGGTCTATATGGCAGCTAACGGTAGCCATGGCAATCGCTACACTCTGCGCGACAAGCTCGAGAACGTCGAGCGCGGTGACATTGGCGGCAGCAGCAAACTCACCGATGGCTATGGAAGTGTGTGGGGCGCCGCAAAGTTCTGGCAAAACGTCAACAACTTCGATACGAACAGCGATCTCTACAAGCATAGCGACTACGGTGGCGGCACCTGGTCGTACCTAAGCAACAATGAGTCCTCAACAGTACTCGCCAACGACAACAACGGTTTCTCGGGCATTCACGCCACGAGTGTTGAGTTCTGCAGCGACGCCAGCACGGGCAAAAAGAGCCGCGTTGCCGAGCTCCGTGCCTACGGCGACAGTTCCTCCACGACGATTGACGGCAAGTCATACGCCGGAAAGGTTGAGCTGGTCCTCTACTCGTTTAGCAACGGGCGTACGCGCACTCTCGACACACACCTGCCGGTGACGGTCAACACTAATATGATGTACGAAGGCCGTTTTAAGTACCTGGATGCCGGTTACCTGCAAGAGCACGACGCCGTCTTTGATGTCGAGGCGGGCGATGTCGATGGCGACGGCGTCGACGAGCTTTTTGTCTACGCGGGCTGCTATGTCGACGAGAACGGCGTGCGCAAGGCTGTAGTCGACATGTATGACTTGGAGGGCGGCAACTGGAAGCAAAGCGTCGTCAAGATCGATGCCGGTAACGCCGCGGACTACACCACGCACAACAAGGGCGGGAACGACTCCTGGACGCAGCTTCAGTCAGCTCCTGTCGTTTCGCTAGCGGCCGGCGACCTCGATCGCGATTTTTGCGATGACCTCGCCATCGTGGTCTCGGCACCCTACGGCAAGAAGAATATTGATAAGTCGACGCATTGCGAGCTGTTTTCGTGGGATGCATCCAAGGGTGCGCTCGTCCATGTCGATGCTCTGGGCGACGCGGGCGCAATCTCCCTCTCCGCGAACGGCAAGACCATGGTCGCTGCGAATGCGACGTTCGGCACGTTTGCCGCCTACGATGAAGAAGGAAAGAAGACGGGTGAAACCGTCACGGGCCTTATTCTTGCGGGCTATGACTGGCAACGCAGCGCTTTTGATTACGGCGCTTCTGACGGCAGCAAGGGGCTGTACGGCGCGCTGTACCGCTACGCGTATTTTGACTCGGAGTCTGGCGAGTTCAAGCTTTCCGATTGCAAGGAATACAGAGACGGGCTCCTCGCCTCCTATGGGCTGATGCATGTGCCCAACAGCGCATGGAAGGATAGCGCTCAGGATAAGCGCTATCCGTGCACCTTGGCGCCTATTGCCCTTGCCACTGCCAACCTTGACGGCCTGTCCGAGCAGCTGGCGGTCGACGAGGTGCTCGTGGGCGGCGATGTGTTCCGCGACTTTGCCTGCAACACGGCACAGAGCGGGGCTCAGGGCTTGGGGTCCATGGTCGGAACCATGAGCATGAGCGGTCAGCAATACAACAGCAGCAACAAGCATGACCACAAGGGTATAGAGCAGGTGTGGATCAGCGACGTCAAGGCGGGCAGCGTCTCGGGTTCGGACCGCTATAATGAGAGCTTTATCGCCGTGGTGGGCAAGCACCGCGACGAGGACCTGCGCAAGAACGATGACTACTATTGGATGACCGCCTCGCATTTTTCGCTCGACGAGAACGGAAAGGTGCGCCGCGGCGAGGAGCAGGTGATTAGCGAGAGCAACCGTCGCGGCACTACCTACGGCACATTTATCTCGCTCGCGCTGCCCGATGTCGACAGCGACAGCGTCAAGATCACGTACAAGGACCGCTACAAGGTCTATACCAACCCGCGCGTGCTTGCCGTGCTGCAGGATGCGCCCTATGTTGAGGATCTGGAGCAGGCATACGGCTATCTGGTGTTGGGCGGCACGTCATACGGAGAGGAAAAGGGCACGGGGACATCCCAGGGCTATACCATTGGCGCCGAGTTGGGCGTTGCCGTCGAGGTGCAGACCGGTCCGCCCCTGGTCGCGATGAATGCTTCAGTCGATTTTGCCGCTGAGGGATGCTATGACTACCGGAGCGAGCGCACGGTCAGCGCAAGCGTAAGCTATGAGTCGCATGCCGGCGAGGGTGACAAGGCCGTGCTCTACACGATTCCGATGGTCTATTACGAGTATGAGATCGAAAATGAGGAAACTGGTGGCAAGGGCGTGATGGCGGCGCCCGTGTCGCTCGGCGCGCAGACCTCGGTCGTTAATGTCGAGGCCTATGACCGCATTGCCAAACAGCACAATATGACGCTGCTCAGCTACTTTTTGACCAACCGGTCGGGAGAGCCCGGAACCTATCAAACGACGCTCAACGGCGAGACTCCCGTTGGGGATTCCTTTGGCCTGGGCAAGCCTGGCGTAACGCGCGCCTACACGCACGATGGGTTTAACGGCGCCGCCGCGCAGTCGGGGGCGAGCATTGAGCAGACCATCGAAGTCGAGGAGGGCAAGGAGCAGGAGCTCGAGCTCGGCTTGACGCTGAACGGCAGCGTTGTCATGGGCGCGAAGCTCGCAAAGCACGAGTTGTTTGGCGGCCTGTGCTTTGGTGCCAACGCCGGCTTTACTACGGGTAACTCCTCGAGTGAATCGACCGAATACGGCGGCACCGTCGACAACCTGCCCGAGGCCGCGCAGGGCAAGTACGGTTTTGTGTGGCGTCTGGGCGTCAACGCGGTGGATGTCGACAAGTTCGAGGCAGACTCGGGCGACAAGCTCGGCACCAAGGACACCGACCAGTTCTGGATCGTGGGCTATGACGTTAAGGACGTCGAGATGCCCGACGCGCCGGCCGTGACGGGCTTTACGGCAAACTCCGTCGATTCGACCAGCGTTACGTTTAGCTGGGACGATGTACTCGCAAACAAGAGTGGCTTTAGCTACGGCGTGGGCATGCTGCAGAGCAATGCGGCGGATGCGGTCGTCAATAGCTGGAAGATTGCCGACAACACGCAGACCTCGCTCAAGTGGGATGGGCTGCAGCCCAATACGGAGTATCGATTCGCCATCGCCGCCGTTAAGAATGGATCCACGACCGAAACAGGTATTCGCTCGGCAATCATCACGGTCAAGACCATGCCCGATGGCATGACGATGACCGTGAGCGGACCTGCGGCGGATGCTGCGGAGGGGTTGGATCTTGGATACGACTCTTCGGTTGAGCGCACGGCGGGAAGCCACCTGACGCTCTCGGCGATTGGCCATGTGAAGCAACTCGGTGCCGACGATAGCGAAACAGGGCTGGCACCGACCTATATGTGGTACCGCAAGGGCCGCGGCGAGACAGAGTTTAAGCTCGTGGGTGCCGATGGCAACCTCGCGGCTGGAACGGCCTCAAAGCTCGAGATTGACCTGACCGCAGACGATGACGGTGCGCAGTATTACTGCCACGTGGGATACAACGACGTGGGCCTCGACACCGGCACGACGCTCGTGAATATCGAGGCCGAGGAGACGGCGCCCACAACGGTGAACGCCACCCCGATCCGCACGCGCCGCCTGTTCTCACAGGCAAGTGCGGGCGCCAAGAAGTTCCTGGACCATACGCTGGTAAACACCGCCGGCCCAACCGATTCCGAAGGCTCAAAGGACCCCGAGACTCCTGAGACCCCGACGAACCCGGACAAGCCCAAGTCCGACAACGGAGCTAAGACCGACACCAAGGTCAAGACTACGACCACAGCGAAGAACCTCGCAAACACCGGCGACCAAACATTCGCCCTAGTCGCCACCGCAGCAGCAGCGGGAGCAACGCTCGTAGTGATAGCCCTCATCATGCTGATCAAGCGCCGCAAGACCCACTAGTAGCCAGTCGAACATATCGACAACCCAAAAACCCGGGTAGCCAAAAAACAGGCCACCCGGGTTTTCTGTTGAGTGGAGACTCCGCAAGCGGAAACTGCATCCCACAATTAGCGCCCAGACCGGGACGCACTTTCCCAACGAGCCTCAACCGGAAAATACATCCCGGAATCCAGCTGAATAGTGGGACACACTTTCCCAATCGGGTCCCAAGCGGAAACCGCATCCCATTCCAGACAAGAATTCCGGGACACACTTTCCGCAAACAAAGAAGGCCACATAACGTGGCCTTCAACTTATATATGTTCGGCGATACACCCAAGACAAGCCACGCCTCAACATCAGGGCGTCTGTCCAGGCGGAGGCATATAAGGTTCATCGCGAGTTCCGCACGCAAAGGAGGCCACTTAATGTGGCCTCCGTCTTGCGCAGGACTGTCCGAGCAGGGAACCTTATATGCCTCCGCCCGGACAGACGTTTCAGTTATGAGCGACCCGTTACTTGATCTTGGTCGTACCCGGTGCCAGGTTGGGGTCGGTTTCGTTGGCCTCGGTCTGGAAGTGCTTGGTGTAGACGTTCTTGCCGTCGCGGAACATCTCGTAGTACTGCATCTTGGCGTAATCCTCGCGCGCCTTGGTGGCGGCTGCTGCGGCGGCGTCGTCACCGGTGACGTTGGAGGAGAGCGCCCAGCGCAGGCTGGCGTCCTCGTAGCCCACGGAGTTGATGGCGGGCAGCGACTCGCGCAGCGTCATGTGCGCCTTCTGGTAGTCGGTCAGCGGTGCGCCGATCAGCTGCATGAGCTGGGTAGACAGGTAGTTGGTGGACAGGTCGTCGACCTCGCTCGTCTGGTCGCAGCCGGCAACGTCGTAGTTGGCCCAGATGATGTAGTCGGTCTGCCACAGACGTTCCTGGTGGGTGGCGTCGTCTTCGTCGGTAAACCACTTATCGTTGAACTTGGACGGGAAGAACGGCTGGTGGTCGCCCCAGAACACCACGACCACCTTACGGTCGAGCTTGCTCAAGGCGTTAAGGAAGTAGCGAAGCGCCTGGTCGGACTGCTCGATGCACGAGACATACTCGTCGACATCGGACAGTGTGCCGTCCTCGACGGTCTTGGTGTCCAGATCGGTCGTGTCGATATTCAGGTGCATCTGCTTGTCGACCGGCAGCAGGCCCGTGTCGTAGCCCGAGTGGTTCTGCATGGTCACGTCGAAGATAAACTGCGGATCGGCGTTCTGGTCGAGCAGCTCAAGAATCTTGTCGTAGGTAGCCTGGTCGGTCACCATGCCGCGCAGGGTATCGGCGCCCTGGAAGTCGTTGATGGACAGGAACTGGTCAAAGCCAAAGTCCTTGTAGACGTTCTCGCGGTTCCAGTTGGTCGCGTGGTTGGGGTGCATGGCCGTGGTGGAATAGCCGAGCGACTTGAACTGCTCTGCCAGGTTCCCAGTCGTTTCCATGTTGTAGATGGTGTAGGGGTACACGCCCGAGCCCAGGTTAGCCATGGAGTTGCCGGTCATAAACTCAAACTCGGTATTGGCGGTACCGCCGCCGTAGGCGCTCACATAGAGCTTGCCGCGGCTGAGGCAGTTGGACAGGCTCTTAAAGTACTGCGGACCCTCGTAGCCGGCGCGCATCTCCTGATAGATCGAAAGATCGGAGAATGTCTCGTTCATGATGGCGATGACCGTGGGCTTCTCGCTGTCGAACTGCTCCTCTGCGGCGGCGCGCTCGTCGCTCTTGGCCGCGTCGGACTTGTCGTAGGCCTTGGCGTACTTTTTGAGCGTGGCCTTGGCATCGTCGACGGAGTAGTCGGCGGGTTTGGGCGGCTTAATGGACTGTGCCGCACTAATAAAGGCGGGCAGGTAGCCCTCGCGCCAGTAGCTCTCGAGCGGGCGCCAGGTGTAGACGGTGATGCCGAGGGTGTTGTAGTAGTCGATGAGCGTGACGTGTGCGGTCACGCCGCCCAGGCACAGCACCGCCACGAGCAGGTTGGTGAGCAGCATGCGCTTGGCGTTGGCGGCACCCTTCTGACGGTGCGGTGCCACCAGGCCGGCGTACTCGCACAGCAGCATGGCGATGGCG
>USLO01000093.1 GCA_900555515.1 uncultured Collinsella sp. | reverse complement strand
ATACCCTTGAGCATGTCCGCATTCTGCTTATCGTCAAGAACCGGCTTGAGCGTAAAGACAAAGGGAAGGAAGGCAATCGCGCCCGCGATGGCACCTGCAACGATAGCGAGCAGATCGGCTATCTGAAACACTGGCGTCCTCACTTTCCTTTTTTATCGCCTCACAGGACAGTTCCCGCCAAACATTGGTGACTATTGTACGAGCCAATCGCTAAAGTACAACCGAAAAAGCATCGGTTAATACGCACCTGTTCGTTTTCTTAAGACCTTCTTTATGCCGCAGGTACGGTAATACGTTTTTCTCGAACCCTGCGGGGCAAAACGTCCATTAACTAAAGGTGCGCACAGGCGTCTTCTACTTGCCCGCGCGCACCATTTCTTCCTATTTGCAGCCGCGGCCGTCTTAGCCCAGCGACTAGAGCGTGCCGTAGATGCGATCGCCGGCGTCGCCCAGGCCGGGAACGATGTAGGCAGCCTCGTTGAGATGGTCGTCGATAGCACAGGTATAGATATGCACATCTGGGTCCTTCTCGGTCAGCGACTTGAGGCCCTCGGGGGCAGCGACGATGCACAGCATGCGGATGTCCTTGACACCGCGCTCGCGCAGGTAGCTGATGGCCATCTCGGCCGAACCGCCCGTGGCGAGCATGGGGTCGACGACCAGGCAGATGCGCTGGTCGATATCCTTGGGCATCTTGCAGTAATACTCGTGCGGCTCGTGGGTAACCTCGTCGCGCTCCATACCGATGTGGCCCACGCGAGCGGAGGGTACCAAGTCGAGGATGCCATCGACCATGCCAAGGCCTGCACGCAGAATGGGAACGATGGCGAGCTTTTTGCCGGCGAGCTGCTTAAACGTTGCGGTGGTGATGGGGGTCTCGACTTCGACGTCTTCCATGGGCAGGTCGCGCATGGCCTCGTAGCCGTCAAAAAGTGCGAGTTCGCGCACGAGCTGGCGGAACTGGTTGGTGCCGGTGTTTTTGTCGCGCAGAATCGACAGCTTATGCTGGACGAGCGGGTGATCGACAAGGGTCACACGGGACGTATCGTAGGTGACGGTCATGGGTTGATTGCCCCTTTCGTTGCGGCCGGAAGATGGCCTTGCTGACAAGGCGCATGGCGATGTTGTTGCCGCGCGCCGTGCATAAGTTTAGCGGTTTGTTGTATCGAGCAGCCCATCGCAGCCCTACTGTGCGGTACTGAGCGAGCGCTTGACTGCATCACGCCAGCCCGCAAGGTTTTGCTCGCGACGCTCGGCGGACATATGGGGAAGGAAGGTCCTAACGATCTGGGCATTTTGCTCCAGCTCTTCAAGGTCTTCCCAATAGCCGACAGCAAGACCCGCCAAGTACGCGGCACCGATTGCCGTGGTCTCCACCGTCTCGCATTGCAGCACGGGGATATCCAGCAGGTCGGCCTGGAATTGCATGATGAACTCGTTGCGTGAGGCGCCGCCATCGACGGACAGGCGCTCAATCGAAAGTCCCACGTCCTGCTCCATGGCGCGCAGCACGTCATAACTCTGGTAGGCCATGGACTCGCAGGCCGCACGCACAATGGTCGCGCGACTCGAGGCACCGGTCAGACCGCATACGATGCCGCGGGCGTGCGCGTCCCACCAAGGAGCACCCAAGCCCGCAAAAGCGGGGACAAAGTAGCATCCCTCGTTATCGCCGATCGAGGAGGCGAGCTGTGCCGATTCGGATACGTTGGAGATAACGCCCATGTTGTCGCGCAGCCAGTTCATCGTTGAGCCGGCGGCAAAAATAGAGCCCTCGAGCGCATAGCTGATCTTGCCGTCCGCGGCGATACCGATCGTGGAGACCAGACCGTTCTTGGATTCGACGACCTCGTCGCCGGTGTTCATGAGCATAAAGCAACCCGTGCCATAGGTGTTTTTGGTCTGGCCGGGATGGAAGCAGCAGTGGCCGAACAGCGACGCCTGCTGATCGCCCGCCACGCCCATGATGGGCGGCATGTTGGTCATGATGTCGCTCGCGACGCGGCCGTAGTCGCCCGAGCTCCAACGAACCTCGGGCATCATGGAACGTGGAACGTCAAAGAGCGCCAGCAGGTCGTCGTCCCAATCGAGCGTATGGATATTAAAGAGCGCCGTGCGGCTGGCATTGGTGTAGTCGGTGGCAAAGACCTGACTGCCGGTGAGGTTGTAGATGAGCCAGGTATCGATGGTGCCGAACATGAGGTCGCCCGCCGCCGCGCTCTCACGCGCACCGTCGACGTTGTCGAGGATCCACTGCACCTTGGAAGCCGAGAAATACGGATCGAGCGTGAGTCCCGTGCGGGAGCGCACCAGCTCTTCTGCGCCCCGCTCGACCAGCTCGTCGATCAGAGGTGCGGTGCGACGGCATTGCCACACGATGGCGTTATTGATGGGTTGGCCGCTTATGCGGTCCCACACCACCGTGGTCTCGCGCTGGTTGGAGATACCGATGGCGGCGATGCGGTCAGAATGGATGCCGCTCTTAAACTGGACCTCCATCATCACGCCGATCTGGCTGGCAAGCACCTCCATGGGGTCTTGCTCTATCCAACCGGGACGCGGGAAGCTGGTTTTGACGCTACGACGTGCCTGCGCGACGATGCAGCCGTACTCGTCGACGATGGTCGCAAGTACCGAGGTGGTGCCGCAGTCGAGCGCCATGATGTAGGAACCGCCAAAGTTAAACGAGGCATCTTCCATGCCCAGGCTGCCCAGATTCAACGACATCGCTTACACCTTTCTATTGCATCGGGTCGGACAGGACCCGTTCGATCTCTGATGCGGGAAGTGCGCCTTGGCGCAGGATCTGGAGCCCGCCGTGCTGGAACGACACGATGGTCGAGGCGTCGCGACACGGGGTCTCGCCGGCGTCGACGGCAACATCGACCCCCTCCAGGATGCGCTCCTCCACCGTGACAAAACTTGCCGGCGCGGGCGCGCCATGCGTGTTGGCGCTGGTGCAGGCAAGAGGGCTGCCGCAGGCGCGGATGAGCGCTTGCACCACGGGCGAGGCCGAAGCGCGAAGTGCCACCGTGTCGTCGGCGGCGCGCATAAAGGTCGGCACGCAGGGGGCCGCCTTGACCACGATAGTCAGGGCTCCCGGCCAGCATCGTCGCGCGAGTACGCGAGCCTCTTCGGGGATATCCACGCCATAGCGGTCGAGTGCTTCGGCATTATCAACCAGCCAGGCGACCGTTTGGGTGAGCTTGCGCTGCTTGAGGGTAAAGATGCGGCGGTAGCCGGTACCGAGCGCAGGGACCGCGGCGCCATTGACGACAGCCTGCGGATCGCGCGGCCACGATGGGAATTCGCTTGTATCTTGGGGTACGGCGTCCGAGAAGGCGTTGACTGCCACGGCGACACCGTAGACGGTCTCGGTCGGGATCAAGGCCAGGCCGCCGCAGCCGAGCACCTCGGCCGTGCGCTCGACGGCGAGCCGATGCGGCTCGCGCGTTCCCTCGTATACCCGATAGACCGTCTGCATGTGTATGCCAGCCCCTTACGCTCTGGTGAAAGTTTGTTTACTGAGGGGCATTCTCGCACGAAACATTCAGCCTATTTGCCCAGAGCGCATGTTGGTTTGGTGAGCGGCTCTAGTAGTCGGTGAAAGTGAGGGGGTTATTGGACTGCGACGAACTTCTTTGGCCTGCCGGCGTGGCATCTTTGGGCGGCGTAGCGCTCGATGCTGTCTATCGTTATCATCCGACGGCCGTCGACGAGTTCAACATCGAGTTTTCCTGCTTTGACCAGCGCGGTAATCCGCGAAGCGGAGACTTTGAGGTCCAGCGCTGCGTCTTTAAATGTTCGGCACGCCGCTTCCCGAGCGTCATCGTGGTCGATTTCGACTGAAAGGGCCACGACCTCGGCCGAGCGTTCGTACCCTGCCGGAGTCAAACCGTTGTTGAGGTCGTCGGCCAAAAACGCCATCAGTGCCTCGGTGGCATGGGCAATCGCTTCTTCGCGCGTGTCGCCATCGGCAAAGGTGCCAGGAATCTGCGGGAAGCTAGCGCAGTAACCGTCGTCTTCTTTTATGAGAACGCAGTCATAGGTAAATCGCTGCCTCATTTTGCCTCCAGCTACCATCCAGCTTGGCGACGAATACTTGCCCACGTGCCCTTCTTTGGTCGATCACCACCAGAGCCGTTCGCGGTGACAACACGGTCACCAGAAACATGCTTAGCATGACTACCGACTTGCGCGACCTCCACGAATCCATCGTGCTTGAGTAGGGCAATGATTTCCCGAAAGGTAGGAGGTTGCATGGGCCGACCTCTTTCAGCCGTCCTAATTATAAACTACTTTATAATTTTTGCTAACCAGTTAATAAATATTACTGGCGCTGCTTGGGCTCGGTGACGATGGCTCGGACGATGCGGGGGCGATCGGTGAGGTCGTGGACGATGCGCACATCCGAAAGGCCCGCTTGACGGCAGAGCTCGGCCGCGGCGTCGAGCGCGCCCTCGTAGAGCTCGCAGGCAAAGAGGCCGCCGACGCGCAACATGTAGGGCGCCGCGTTGAGCAGACGGCGGAAGATATCGAGGCCGTCGGCACCGCCCTCGAGCGCCAGATCGGGCTCAAAGTCCTTGACCTCGTGCGGCAGCGAGCGCATGACATCGGTGGGAATGTAGGGCGGGTTGGAGACGAGCACGTCAAAGGTGCCCCACTCTTCGCGGGGAATGGAGCTCACCAGGTTCGTGAGGCAAAAGGCGACCTCGTCGGACGCGAGACCAAGCGCATCGCGGTTTTTGGTAGCAAGGTCGATGGCGCGCGGCTCGATATCGGTAGCAGTGCAGGTGACGTGGCCGCGACGCTCCCAGGCAAGCGAGAGCGAGATGCAGCCCGTGCCGCAGCCGACCTCGAGAACGCGGGCGATGCGGGGCTCGGCTGGAGCAGGTACGTTGGCCTCGGCGGCATCTTGCGCGGGAGTCGTCTGTTGGTCGTTGTCCTCAATGGCGATGCCGTATTCGTCGAGCTCGGGCTCGGAGGTATCCATGGCTTCGGCTTCTGCTGCCTGCGCGGCGGCTTCCTCGGCCTCGCGGTCGGCCAGTTCCTCGGCATAGGCACGGCTGCCCAGTACATCGCCGCCTAGCGCCGCCTCATCGGCAGCCGTCAGGTTGGCGGCACGACGCTCGGCGGTCGCGCGTTCGTCTGCCAGCGCGGCCTCGGCTTTGCGAGCCTGCTCGACCTCATCGTTCCAAGGCAGCTCCACGCGCTGGCGGGCGGCGGCCTCGGGGCTCAGCACCTCGGCATCCAGATAATTGAGGACTTCCTCGACGAGCATCTCGGTCTCGGGGCGCGGGATGAGCACGCCGGGGGCGCACGCGACGTCGATCATGCGAAACTGCGTGCTACCGGTGATGTACTGCAGCGGCTCGCCCTTTGCGCGACGGACGACCGCCGCGTGCATGGTCTCGAGCTGCGCTGCGTCGAGCGTCTCGTCCATGCGCATATACAAGTCGATACGCGCCAGGCCCGTTGCTGCGCACAGCAGCCACTCGGCAGAAAGACGGGGGTGTTCCTCGCCGCGCTCGGCCAGGTACTCCTTGGTCCACTCGAGACAACGCTTGATGGTCCAGATCTCGTTTGCCATGGGGTCCTCCCCTCTTAAGCGCCGGGCGGCGCGCGAATGTCGGAGCAGATTGTACGCGAGGCCAGCGCTTGGCAAGGGACGATTGAAGGCGATTATCGAGAATCAGCCCAGAATTTTGCTTGGAGCCTGCCTAGAGTGTTCATTCGTCGACGTCTAAATCTGCATCCGTCAAGCTTTTGGCAAGGTTGCCCCTAACCTGACCAATATCTAACCAAATACTTGCCACATCGCTTGACGAGCGAAGCGTCAAAAATCGCCCCGCGACTTCTTGAACGATTTTTCGAGCATTATTTATAAAAATGATAAGTAAATTTAAGCAGGTAAACAACTTAATTGCTATTAAAGAAGATTGAATAGACTCACAAAGCAATGTGCCCAACCTAGTCATTGGGGACGTTCTTAAACGACTAGCTGTCAGGGACAGCCTTCGCAGCCAGCCACAAAGGACCGTCCCCATCTGCCGGCACAAAAGGAGCGTCCCCAACTGCCGGGTGTCGCAAGAGTGTCCCTTTTGGCTAGTCATTTAAGAACGTCCCCAATGACTACCCAAGAGAACGCCGCAGGTAGAGGGCGGACAGCGAGCGACGTCCAGAGCGAACAAGTTGGCATGAAAAAGGCAAGGCATAGACCTTCTGGTCATGCCTCGCCTTTTGAATGACAAATTGTCGCTCTGGGCGGTGCGCAGCGTCAGCTGGTCCGCCGTTCGTTAGAACGGCGGAACCTAAGGGCGCAGCGTCGATCAGTTACGGCGTTTGGTAAAACGCCGTAACTTAAACTGCTTGTGCCAGCTTCTCGGCTCGCTCGGCGGCGGCAAGCGCCTCGATGACGGTGCCGAGTTGATCGCCCAGAAGGACGCCGTTGTAGGTGGAGTTGAAGCCGATACGGTGATCGGTCACGCGGTCCTGGGGCTGGTTGTAAGTACGAATCTTCTCGGAACGGTTGCCGTGGCCGATCTGGCTCTGGCGCTCGGCGCCGAGCTCGGCCTGCTGCTTCTCGAGCTCCATCTCGTACAGACGGGCACGCAGCATCTGCATGCAGACCTCGCGGTTCTGAATCTGGGAACGCTGCTCCTGCGACTGCACCACGGTGTTGGTGGGCAGGTGGGTGATGCGCACGGCGGAGTAGGTGGTGTTAACGCACTGACCGCCAGGACCGGAGGCGCAGTAGGTATCGATGCGCAGGTCGGACTGGTTGATCTGAACGTCGATCTCCTCGGCCTCGGGAAGCACGGCGACGGTTGCCGTGGAGGTCTGGATGCGACCCTGGGACTCGGTCTTGGGGACGCGCTGGACACGATGCACGCCGGACTCATACTTCATGACGGAGTAGACGCGGTCGCCCTCGACCTTGAACTCGATGGACTTAAAGCCGCCGGCCTCGCTGGGGCTG
>USLO01000092.1 GCA_900555515.1 uncultured Collinsella sp. | reverse complement strand
CGCCCTCGACGCGACCCATCTGTGCCGCACCCGAGGACTTACGCACGCCAAAGCACTCGGCGACCGCCACGACCGGAAATTCCAGGCCCTTGGACGCATGCACGGTCATGATGCGTACCGCGCCGCCACCCTCCTCGTTGAGGGCGCCCGGGGCTTCCTTGCCCGCCAAGAAGCGGTCGAAGGCCAGCGCGATGGAACGCGGCGAGTTGCCGAACTCGGCCTCCGCCTCGGCCACGGCGTCGAGCGCCTTGAGCACGTTGGCGGCAATGGCCTTGCCCTCGGGGCCGCGCTGCGCCAGACGCACGAACCAGCCGGAAGCATTGACCACGTCGCGCGCGATGGCGGCGAACGAATCACGTCCCACGCGGCGCAGTGCATAGCGCAGCACCTCGCGGGCGCGCGTCACCAGTGGCAAGCCCTGCAAGCCGGGCACATCGGAATCGCTCATGATGCCCGCATCGATGTTGCGGCGCGACGTCTCCCCCGTCTGCTCGTCCAACTTGGTCGCCAGCGCCAGGAATTCCTGAGCGCCGAGCGCAAACATCGGTGAGGCCAGCAGCGGCATAAGACCCTGCGCCGTATCGGCCGGGTTAGCAAGCGCGCACACCAGGGCACGCATCGTTTGGACCTCGGCAGCCTGGGCAAAGACCGAGCCGCCCGCGATAACGCAGTCGAGTCCCTGGTCGCGGAAAGCCTGGGCATAAACGTCGGCATTGGTCATGCGCCCCAGCAGCAGCACCATACTGCCCTGGGGCTGGCCCGCTTTAACGAGCGCTTGGAACCGCTCCGCAATCGCACGAGCTTTCGCCTGCGTTCGCTCCTGGGTGCTGCCGCCGGCAACGAACAGCGCCTGGCGGCGCGAAGCCTTTGCCTTGAGCTTGTCCTCGCGATCGTCACTCGGCTCAAGATCCAAGAACCCCTGCATCAAACCACCGGTATCGCCGTCAAAGACGCGTGCCACATAGCGCAGCACCTCGTCGTGGCTGCGGAAGTTGCGCACGAGCTTGACGAGCTCGCCGGCAGGGGCATCGGATGCGACGGAGGTCTCAGGCGCAGCAGAGGAGCCCACCTTGCGCTCCTGGCGACGGAACACCTCGACCTCGGCGCCGCGGAAGCGGTAGATCGACTGCTGCGCATCGCCCACGGTACACAACGCGCGCTCCCCCGCACCCGTCAGATAGCGAATCAAATCGACCTGCATCTGGTCGGTATCCTGGAACTCGTCGATCATGACCATCTTAAAGCGTCCCTCATAGGCCGCTCGAATGGCCGGGTAGTCGCGCAGCGCCTCGTAGGCCATGCGCAGCAGGTCGTTGTTGTCGAGGGCAGACTGGCTGGCCTTGAGCGCGCGATACTCTGCCTCCACGGAACGGGCCAGGCCCACCAGCGCATCGAGCGCCGGACCGCCACAGGCAAGCACGATATTGATAAACGCATCGGCGGCCTCGGCCTTGAGCAGCTCGATCTGCTCCTTAGGGAACGCCTTGCTCGCCCGCGGCATGGCGCACGACATCATGAGTCGCGCCGCATCGGCCATGGTCTTACCGCTTGCCTCGAACGCATCGATGGCGTCGAGCGCCGTCTGCGCCTTCTCGGTCGCGGCCTTGCTCGCGCCCAACGCCGCGCGATAGGCATCGGCTAGCGCCGAGGTGTCGGCCTGACCGCGCGCCACGCGCACATCGTCCATGCCGCCCGGCAGCTGGCTCGATAGCTCCAACAGGTCGCGCACCAGACCCTTGATGGTCGTGCCGGCGCCAAACGGCCCGCCCTCGCCCGCCATGGGATACCAAGCGTAGAGGGCCTTAAGCGAAGCGGCGAGCTCGGGGGCGGCATCGGGCGCCGTCGCGCGCCCCAGCACATGCTCAACAGCCTGATCCATAAGCTCATCGGTATCGGTAAGCACCGTGAACTCGGGATCGATGCCCAGCTCCAACGCATGCGCGCGCAGGATGCGCGAGCACATGCCGTGAATGGTCGAGATCCATGCGTCGTCGACCGTCAGGGCCTCCTCGTCCATGCCCTCGTCGATAAGCGCACGGCGCACGCGGTCGCGAATCTCGGCCGCGGCATCCTTGGTAAAAGTGATGGCGAGCACCTGGTCCAGATGCTCAACGAACGGACCGGATTCGGGCGAGAGCGCGTAGACAATGCGGCGCGTAAGGGTAAAGGTCTTGCCCGAACCGGCGCCCGCCGAGACAAACAGCGGACGGTCGAGCGTTTTGACGATCTGCAGCTGTTGCGGCATCAAAGTCGAAAGATCCATGGTCTACACGTCCCTCCTTACAAACGTTCCTTGGTGGTTATACGAGCAGTGCGCATGCGCGGCCTGCGCCGACGTCGGATCGACAGCGGCGACGTCGCCCGCCTCGAGCTCGCGCAGGCGCTCGGCGATGCCGGCCTCCACGCGATCGAGCAGGGCGTCAAAGTCCATGCTGCCACCCTCGCCGGGAAAACCTTTCTTAAGCCCCGGGATGCGGCCGTCACCACGCTCCTCCTCGAGCAGCTCGGCGCTCGCGGCACCGCGCAACGCCGGCTTGCCGCCCTTGGTCGAAAAGTAGAGCGCCGCGCGGGTGTCCAAATCCAGCGCCCGGCGCATGGCCTGGGCGTAGATGAGCGTTTGGGTATGTGGCGGCAACCAGCGAGGATCGTCGATGGGCGCCGCGCCCGATTCCTCGTCGCGCACCGTAGGGTCGGCGAGCTTAAACTCCTCAACGCCCGTGCGATGCTTGTAGTCGATCACCACGGCACGATTCTCGGCGTCCACGTCCACGCGGTCGATGCGCCCGCCAAGCGGCCAACCGGCATACTCAACCTTGAGCTCGTTAAACGCGAACTCCAGGTAACGCGGGGCAAAGGGGGCGAGCGCCTCGGACTCGTAGGCTAGCACGCCCTCCAGCTGGGGCAAAATCTCGGCCACCTGGCGCTCCTCTACCGGGGAGAGCGGCACCAGCGGGCCCTCGGTACCGCGCTTGCCGGCGTGCTCGGCCAAGGTCTCCTCAAAGACCTCGTGTAGCAGCTCCTGTGCACGCGGCAGATTCATGGGCGTCACGCGCTCCATGCCCTCTTGGGGCAGACGAGCATGCAGATGTTCCAGCACGTCATGGACAAAGTTGCCCTTCTCCATGTTGCCAAAGCCCGCGTCGATAGACTGGGGCTTCACGCGATACGACACAAACCAGCACAGCGGGCACATCGAGTACGCCTCAATCTGCGAGGCAGACGTCAGGCGCGGCACCAGCGGCGCATCCTCGCCCTCGCCATCGCGACGGCGCAGGACCAGGTACGGCACAGCCTCGGCACTCAGATGCTGAGGGGCTTCACAGGTCACGCGCTCGCGCTTGAGACCTTCGCCTGCTGCGGGATCGAAGTCGGCGATGATATCGCCCTCGCCCACGCGCGTGGGCTTGGCAGCGCCAGCGGCCTCGGCATGCGCCCGCAACTCGGTCCACACGGCAGCCGGGTAGCACTCGCGTGCCTGGCGATCGTGTGTCACGCGGGCAAGCGCGACCGGATCGCTCGCCGCCTGCATTGCACGGCCAAAGCGCACGCGCAGCAGGGCCGCAGGCTCAAGCGTCACGCCCTCGCGACCAAGGCTCGCCGTCAGCGTGGCCAGCGGCCCCTCCTCGTGTGAGAGCGGATAGCTGTCCAGGTCGACATCGGCAAACAGCACGGCATCGTAGCTGCCGGGGCGCAGAACCGCCGCATCGGCAAGCGAAGCAAAGCGAACCTGGGCACGCGGCGCGCGGTCCACCTCGTAGGTCTCGTAATCGTATGCGGTGCTGCGCTTGTCCACCTTGGTTCGAACGCCATCGAGCACGGGCACGGTCGCGACCTGCGACACGTCGAGCGCGCGAACATCGTTCATAAGGATGTCGATGGCATGGCGCAGCAGAGCCGTCTCCGCCTGGCGACGGGCCTGGCCGTCAAGGCCGCCTAGAGCGCGATCGGGCAGCGCCTCGGCAACGGCGAGCATGGCCTTGAGCGCCGTCACGGGCTTGTCACGCCACAGCGCCTGGAACACGTCCGAAACCACACACGGCACGTTCTTAAACCAGTTTTCTTCGCTGGCAGCCTTGCGGGCGCCCCTCATCTGGCCCTGCACGCTCTGCAGCAGGCTCTTAACGCCCGCGGTAGTCTTGCTGCGCGAGAGACGCATATTCTTATCGAAGGTACGGGCATTGACGTTATCAGCGCCCGAAAGCGGACTGTAAATCCAGTCGGTAAGCTCTGGAGCGGGCCACCACTCGGTCTTGGAAGCGGTGCCCTCGTCGGCGGCCTTCATGCGCTCGATCAGATTGGCGAGCGCCGTGAACTGCCTGCCCGCGATGGATTGGGAAAACGCCGTGAACTCAGTCGTCTCGGCCGCAATATGACGCGCCGCCAAACGGGCAGCGAGTTCGCCGAACAGCTGGGGCGCCCGGGCGGACACCACGAGCACGCGCACGGGATCGGCGGGTGCGGAGGCGGCATCGTTGACCTTGGACTCCTCGTGCGCTTTCACCATCTTATCGATGACGTCCGCATAGACACGGGCACGGGCATGGGGCCCGGCGACTTCCACAAAGGCAGGACGTGCGACGGACTTTGGAGCAGTCGCGGGAGCGCCGGCATCCTCGTCCAGCGGTGCAACCTCAAACAGCACGCCGCGGGTATCAAGGGCCGTGGCCAGCTCCTCACGCATCGCCGCTTGCTCGCGGGCGAGCAGCACGACAACCTCTCCCCCGTTGTTTGCCACGGCGGACAGCAGCTCGAGCAGGCTATACGTAAATGACGTGACGCCGCGCACGCAAACGGCACGGGCGCACCCCGGCAGGTTATCGGCCAGGGCACCGGCCATAATGTCAGCCGCCTCGCAGGGCTCGACCATGTCTCGACGGTCCAAACCGCTCGCATAGGCGCTCAACAGCTCGAACACGCGGGCCTCGGCGTCACTTTTGGGCTCGGGCCGAGCGGCGGCATCGCGGCAGCGTTCATCGCCCGTCCCCGCCACACCCGGCAACACGTCGCGGGCCATGCGCGCAAGCATGCGCACTGTGCCCTTGCTGCGCGAGAGCGGCTGCAGAGCAGCGTCGTCGCGGCGGTCGATCATGTCCGAGAACAGCATCTGGCGCTGAAGGTTATCCACAAAACTGCGGCCATCGCCCATAAGCTCCCACAGCGAGCGGAGCCACGATGTAGGCGTCTTGTAGTCGATACCCAGCGAAACGCCGGCTTCCGCCGCATCATGACGGCACAGGTCGAGCTCGGCAAACGTTGGCGCCAGCATCACGGCACGCCCGTGGCGGGCAATAAGGTCGGCAAGCAACGCCGACTCGGCATCGCTCAAATCCGTGCCGGCATTGGTGGTATAGATTCGAACAGGCATGGTCCTCCGCTCAAACTGTTCGCAATAATCAATGTATCCATCCTACCCGCCCAAGCGGACACATTGCCACCGCAGCTCCATCTTTTGGTACGAAGCAACCTGACCCCAACGCACCAGCCGATTACGGGCATATAAAAACCGCCCCCGGAGGAGCGGTTTTGCACAATTCGTTTTTGGCGCGACTTACTCGCCATCCTCCAGTTTGATGAGGATCTTGCGATAGCCGCCGTACTCGCCGTTGAGCGCCTTGGACACACGGCTCACCGTGGTGGACGAAGCGCCGGTTCGGGCCTGAACCTCAACATAGGGCTCGCCCTCATCCAGATAGCGCGCAACCTGCAGACGTTGCGAAAGATCGCAGATCTCGCGCGGCGTGCAGATATCGGTTAAAAACGCCTGGATATCCTTCTCGTCATCCAAAAGACTAAATGCGTGGACTAGCTGCTTGACATCAGGCTTGTCAAACATGTTCTCGATATTCATCGATCACCGCCAAACCCGCCAAAAGGCATCGAAGTTGATACTGACATCGGGCATCGTTCGCCCGTTCTATGCAATGGGGCAACGCCTGTGGCTTTTGCCCGTAGCAGTTTAGCACACCACTAAACTAAAGCGACAAGACTCTCTGTCAGCGGCACGTTTTTCAGGACGAACGCCATTTAGAAACCGAATGCGCACGTAAGCTCCACGAATATTTGAGACAATGGGCGCCCAAACACCGCGGCGCGCCCGCGTAACCATCCAAGTCGCCGCTGCAAGCCGCTTCACGCGACGCCAGCAACCCCGGCGCAAGAAAGGATTCATGCCATGCGCTTTATGCTTAACTGGCTCTTCACCTCGATCGCCATCGCGATCGCCACGTTCCTCGTTCCCGGCATCCAGCCCTTCGGTTTTGCCGAGGCCTGGGTCTGCTTCGCCTTCGTGGGGCTGTTCCTGAACATCGTCGACTCGCTCGTCAAACCGTTCCTGACGGTCATCTCGCTGCCGCTCACGATCATTACGCTGGGCATTTTCCAGCTTGTCGTCAACAGCTTTATACTCGAGCTCGCGAGTTACCTGTCGGTTAACCTGCTGGGCGCCGGCATTTCCATCTCGAGCTTTGGCTCGGCATTTATGGGCAGCATCCTGGTGTCCATCATGCGCAGCATCCTCGATGGCGTCGCCGAGGGCTAGAACTGTTCGATACGAACCGTCATATCGACCCAAAACGAAGGCCGCCCATCGCAGCGATGGACGGCCTTCTTATTTGTCAAGTCTCAGAGGGCGAGAAAATCTACCATTTCTACCCCGTCCCCAAATGGCAGGTGGGGTTAGATGACGTAGTCGTAGCCTTCGTTGGGAGCGATAAGTTGATCGAGCGTCACACCGTCGAGGTAGTCGTTGATGAGCTTGTCCAGGTTCTTCCACACGCCGAGCGTGGGGCACTCATCCGAACGCGAGCAACCCTTGCAGTCGCCATCCAGGCAGGCGACCGGCGCCAGACTGCCCTCGGTCAGGCGCAGAATCTCGCCCACCGTGTACTGCTCGGGCGGGCGCGTGAGCACGTAGCCGCCGCCCTTGCCACGCATGCCCGAGAGCATGTTGGCGCGCACGAGCGTAGCCAAGATGTTCTCGAGATATTTCTCGGAAATCCCCTGTCGCGCCGCGATCTC
>USLO01000091.1 GCA_900555515.1 uncultured Collinsella sp. | reverse complement strand
CTGAGGGCTATGGATGCCCTCCTGCCCAAAGATATCGCCATAAACGAGGTCTACAAGGCCCGTAAAGGCTTTTCTGCACGCTTTGATGCGCGTTCCCGTACGTATACGTACCGTATTGCTGATCGCGACGCGCGCCCTGTGCTTTCGCGCGGTGCGGTGTGGTGGCATCGCTACCCATTGGATGTTGAGGCGATGTCTGCGGCCTGTCCCGCGCTGCTGGGCGAGCAGGACTTCAAGAGCTTTTGCAAGTTGGCGTCTGCCGTGGGCAAGCCCACGCACCGCTGCGTGATGCGTGCCGAGTTTGGCCATGAGGTTGCGTTTGGCGAGGACATCCTGACGTTTACCATCGAGGGCAATGCGTTTCTGCATTCGATGGTCCGCACGATCGTGGGCACGCTTGTCGAGATTGGCATGCATCGCCGTGAACCCGAGTGGATGCGCGAGGTCATCGATGCTTGCGACCGTACCGCTGCGGGCCCCACAGCTCCTGCCTGCGGCCTTACGTTTATGGGCGTGGATTACGATCCCGCCGAGCTTGTCGTGCTCGACTAGGGGAGGGCTCGACGCGTCGTGCGTCGACACCCGTCATCTGTGGGCTGCGCGTGTTCATCATCTGTTCTTGGCGTGCAATACAACCGGTGTCTTATTGCTTTTATTGCTGGGGTGTACCATGAACCACGGTTTGATTCATTGCTGTCGAGAGGACGGATAACTTGGTTCGACGTGGCTCGCATCCGCGACTTTCGGTGATCCTTGTGGTAGAAGGTTCGCCCAGCTATGCGATGCGTGCGCTCGAGAGTATCCAGAACCAAGACCTCTATGATTTGCAGATTGTTGTTGTCTGCCGCGATGCTGCGCCCGGTGTGCGCCATTCGCTTCAAGTTGCTGCCGACAGAGACATCCATATTGATTTGATTGACGTCGAGGACGCGAAGCGCGGTGCTTGTCTTCGTGCCGGTTTTGCTGCCTCGCGTGGCTCTCAAATCATCGCTATGAACGCCGATGAGTGGTTAGCTCCGCAGTCCCTTTCCAAGATGGTCGATATCGCGTGCGATATTGCGGCAGACATAGTGTTCCCCACGGTGTCGCTCGACCGCTATGATGCACATCGAGAGCGCCATTCGCGCGTCTTGGATGTTGCCCCTATTGTCATTGAAGACAAGTCTTCGATGGTGACCGGGCTGTCCCAGTTGATTTTAGGCGGCCTAGTCGCTCAGACCTCTGGCGTGATGTACAGCCGCTCGCTGTTTGAGGCATGCCTTTTGTGCGACAAGGTGTTTCGCACAGTTGGGTTTATGGCGTGCGCGCTCTCGCGGGCGCAGTGCGTCTCCGGCTGCGGCGACGCTTGTTTCCACGCCGCGGCACCTAAGCTTACAGATGCCTTTGATCCCACCATGTATGCCAAGGTATCCGATGACATCCGAGCACTCGACGAGCTTGCGGACTCACTCTCGGAAGCAGATAGCGGTGGTCGGCTCAAGCTGGCAAGCCAAAAGTTCTACTTTGCCGGACTGGTCGCCTGCATCGAGAATTTGTGCCTGAGCCCGCACGGGTTGTCGTCAATCGAGCGTTCCGCCCGCATGCGTGATATGCTCGATGCGCCTCGAACCCGTCAGATGGTCGCCGCGCTCAAGGACAACCATCGGGGACTCGGTCTGTTGTTTGGGCCGATTGCCAGCGCCAAGCCCGCGCGCTGCGTGATGTGTACGCATCTGGCAGCTTTTCTTAACCGGACGGGCGCAAAAACCGCCTAAACGGCTCATTACGAAACAAACTTGCATAGAATTGTTTCGAAATGCGTTCTTATACACAAAAGCCTTCAAATAGCATTAAACTATTCAATCACTGATTGATTGTCTCCGCCATCTTTTGGAGAGAGGGTTTGTATGGCTAAAAAACGCAATGGGCGCCAGGATGCCATTAGAGATATTGTGCGCAATAAGGACGTCCGTACACAGCGCGTGCTGGTCGATGAGCTCCGTGCCATGGGCTTTGATTGCACGCAGGCGACTGTCTCTCGCGATATTGCCGATATGGGGCTGCGTAAGCTCCCTGAGGGCATCTATGTTCTGGCAGAGGACCTGCACCTGCAGCGTATGGTTTCCGAGCTCGTAACGGGCGTTCTACGTACCGATAATTTGGTCATGATCAAGGCTCAGCCTGGCACGGCTTCCGGCATCGCCGCCGCCGTTGATGCGGCAGAGTTGCCCGATGTGCTTGGCTCGCTTGCCGGCAACGATACGATTTTGGTTATTGCCCAGACGGCCGAGGACGGCGAGCGTCTTGAGGCGCTGATCAATAAGCTGAGCAATTCTCGCAAGTAGGCGTGCGGGTCGTGCGCTCGGCACTGTGTGCGTGACATGGTGGCTTGTAAGGGGGTATCGACGTTGGTCGGTACCCCCTATATTGTTTGCCGGTATAAAGACCATCCACCAGGTCGCTTTAAACTAAAAGGCCCCCGAGCAGTTTAATAAGCTGCTCGGGGGCCTTGTTGCTAATGGCCGGATGAATTTCTAGCCAACAGTATCGTCAGGCGTGGGCGAGGGGTCGGGAGTGGGCGTAGGCGTGGGCGTAGGCGTGCCGCCATCGCCGCCGGTCGAACCACCAGTGGAGCCGCCCGTCGAGCCACCGGTCGTTCCGGTGCCGCCGGTGGTGTCGCCGCCCGTGGTCTCGGTGGTCGTGGTCGTCGTGGTGGTCGTTGTGGTGGTTTCCTCTTCGTCCTCGTTCTCGTCCTTGTCGTCGTTCTCCGTCTTCTTGGTGTTGTTGGTGCCGTAGAACTTCCAGACGCTGTTGTTCTTGTAGGTGGGCGCCGTTCCGGTCGCAAACTCCTCGCGCTCGGTACCGGTCAGAACGGTGTTCATAAACCGCTTAAAGACAGGCAGGTTGGTGCTGTCGCCCAGCAGGTCCGTGCCGTATTTTTGGATGGGGATCTCACCTGCGGAATAGCCGGTCCACAGGGCGCACGCCAGCTGCGGGGTATAGCCGCAGAACCACAGGTTGGTGGTGTTGTCGGTGGTGCCCGTTTTGCCGGCATAGGGCTGGTTGACGCTCAGGGCGCCAGCAGCACCTGTACCGCTGCCCTGCATGACGCCGGACAGAACATCGGTGACCGCGGCGGCCTCGCCCTCGGTAAGCACCTGTGAGGGATTGTCCGTGTGCTGGTACAGCACCGAACCGGTACGAGAGTCAATCTCGGTGATGGCGATGGGCTGACGGTAGTAGCCACCGTTGGCAAACGTTGCGTAGGCCGATGCCATCTCGAGCGGTGAGATGGACCCGGTGCCGAGCGTCATGACGGGAACGTCCTCGATATTGTCCTTGGCGGGATCGATGCCGAGCTTTTTGACGAGCGACATGATCTTGTCATTGCCGATGGCTTCGGCCACCTGAATGTAGCCGGTGTTGGATGAGTATGCCGTTGCCTGCTTAAGCGTGATGTTGCCATAGCTCTGGTTGCCGTAGTTTTGCACCTCGGTCGTGGTGCCCTTGGCCTTGAGCGGCGAGTTGCAGTTGAGGGTGACGTTGGGGTTCATGCCGTTTTGGATGGCAGTTGCCAGCGTAAAGGCCTTAAAGGTGGAGCCGACGGGGCGCTTCGCCGTAGCGTGGTTCACATGGTTCTCGTCGGCGTTGTAGTCGTAGCCGCCCACCATGCACTTGATGTAGCCAGTCTTGGGGTCGACGACGACCATGCCCATGTCCAGGCCGTCGAGCGAGAGCGTGTCGAGCTGCTCGCGGACGGCATTCTCTGCCACCTGCTGCATCGTGGGGTCGATGGTGGTCTTGACGGTCAAGCCGCCCTTAAAGAGCACGTCGGTCGAGAACTCCTGCTCCAGCAGCTGCTTAACATAGGCGACAAAGTAGGGCTGCGAGTATACGTCGACGCCGCTGCCCGAGATTTCGGTCACGTTGAGGGTGATGGGCTCGGCCTGTGCGGCATCGTGCTCCTCCTGCGTGATGTGGCCCAGGCGCAGCATGTTGTCGAGGACCTTGTTGCGACGGGACAGCGCTAGGTCGGGGTTGACCGTGGGGTCGTACTGCGAGGGCGAGTTGGGAAGGCCGATGAGCAGCGCCGCCTCGCTCAGGGTGAGGTCTGCGGCGCTCTTGGACAGGTAGGTCTCGGCGGCGGCCTCAATACCGTAGGCGCCGTGACCGTAATAGATGGTGTTGAGGTACATCATGAGGATCTCGTCTTTGGAGTACATGTCCTCCATCTTGACGGCGATGTAGGCCTCGCGCACCTTACGCTCGATGGTCGAGTCGAACTGCTCCTCCTGCAGGATGGTGTTGCGCACCAGCTGCTGGGTGATAGTCGAGGCGCCTTCGTGCCCGCCGCCGAGGGTTGCCACCGCAGCACGCGCGATACCCCACAGGTCGATACCGCCGTGCTCGTAGAAGCGCTCGTCCTCGACGTCAACGGTGCCCTGCAGCACGTAGGGGGAGACCTCGTCCTTGGTGATGGACTTGCGGTTTTGCGTGTAGAAGCTCGCGATCTTGTTGCCGTTGCAGTCGACGATCTCGGTGGGCTCGCTCACCAGATACGCGTTGGCGTCGGTGTAGTCGGGCAGATCAGACAGCCAGCGGTTGACGTTGCCGACCATGCCGATGCCAAACGCCACGCCCGCAATCAGCAGAAAGCCCAAAAACGAGAGCAGGATTATGGGCAGGGCATGCGTCTTTGAACGGCTGCGTCCCTGTCGTTGGCGAGGACCCATATATTGACCTCCAGGTATGTCGTGCCGGACGGTGGATGTGCCGTGGGGGCAGGATGGACATAAGTTATTACACGATAAACCAAACGGGGCGCGCGAGGCCTCGTGTATGCTGGAAGACGGCATTTTTCAGAGTGAATGCATACCTTGGTAAGGAGTTTGCCGATGGCGATTCGGGCGATGGGGCCGAGCGGACAATACGAGACTGGATTGGATGCTGCCGGTGCGGCGCTGCCCGAGCTGCTGGCGCCGGCGGGCGGGCTCGACCAGATGCTTGCGGCCATCGCCGCGGGTGCCGATGCCATCTATGCGGGGTTGGGCGGCTTTAACGCCCGCGTGAGCGCGCATGGCTTTACGGATGACGAGTTTGCGCGCGGCTGCGCCGTGGCGCATGCCCATGGCGTGCGCGTGTACGTGACGCTCAACGTGTTCGTGTTTGACGATGAGTTATCCGACGCGGTGGCGTTGGGAGCTCATGCACTGGAGTTGGGCGCCGATGCTCTGATTGTCGCCGATGCCGGGTTGGCCTGCGCGCTGCGCGCGGCGATTCCCGGGGTCGAGATTCACCTGTCCACGCAGGCGGGCGTTCATAGCGAAGGCGCCGTGCGGCTTGCCGCCGATGAGCTGGGGGTCGAGCGTGTGACGACGGCGCGCGAGCTGACGGTCGACGAGATTGCGGCGCTATGTGCCACGGGCGTGCCCATCGAGGTATTCTGCCACGGTGCGATTTGCATCGGTTATTCGGGGGCGTGCGAGTTCTCGGCCCTGCGGCGTGGGCGCTCTGCGATGCGCGGCGACTGCACGCAGCCGTGCCGTCTGGTGTACGACCTGGTGGACGAGGCGGGACAGAGCGTTGTCGCCTTCGAGGGAGATCGCTTACTGTGCCCGCGCGACTATCTGGGTATTGCGCATCTGCCCGAGCTTGTAGATGCCGGCGTGGCGTCGCTCAAGATCGAGGGGCGCATGAAGAACCCCGATTACGTATTCAACGTGGTGCGGGTGTGGCGCCGGGCGCTCGATATGCTGTGCGACGGCGCGTGGGACCCCGGTGCCGTGGAAGAGCTTGAACGCGAGCTGGGCCGGTCGTTCAACCGCGGGTTTACCGACGCGTATCTGCAGGGGCGTTCGGGCGCCGAGCTTATGAGCTTTGAGCGTGCGATCAACCAAGGTGTGCGCGTGGGACGCCTCGTGGCCGTTGGCCACGAGGAAGTGACCGTCGAGCTCGATGCCGCCGTGGCGGCGGGTGACACGCTCGAGATTCGGTTCTATCCGGGTGCCGACGCGCGTCCCGATGTGCCCAAGCGCTGGCCGCAGGTGCCCTGCCCGGTGGATGCCGCAGCGGGGAAGCGCGTCGTCGTGCATTGCAAGCGTAAGGTGGACGCGGGCTGCGAGGTGTACCTGATTCGCAGCGCCGGCGTGTTGGATCAGACGGCGGCGGTGTTGGAGCGCATGCGGGCCGAGGCGGATGCGATTGCGCCCGTTGCGCGTGCCGTTGAGGTGCTGCCCTTTGAGGACGTTGCGGTGGATGGCGGTGCGTCGACGGAGTTGGTGGAGTGCGCGGTTCCCGCTCGCATGGTTTTTGCTTGGCAGCTGATGGATGCCGACCCGCGCGGAGAACTCGATTTGTCCGACGCCGTTGTGGTGCTTGACGAGGTGTGCCGCACGGGTGACGCTGGCCGGACCCGCTCACTGATGCAGCGTGCCGGGCGCGTCGTCTGCCGCAACCTGGGACAGGTGGTGATCGCTCGCGAGCTGGGCGTGACGTTTGACGTGGCGGCGCCGGTGTTCTGCGCGAATCGGGCCACGCTTGCCTGGCTGCGCGGACTCGGTGCGGGGCGGGTGTACTTGCCGGCCGAGTTGCTCGGCAATGATGCGGAGCGTATTGCCGAACTGGCTGCTGAACCCGGCGTCTTGGGTCCGGTCGACGCCGACCGTCCCGAGCTTATGGTGTGCGAGCACTGCCTGCTGACCGCCGAGGGCGTCTGCGCCACCGATGTGACGGGGCAGGTCCATTGTCGTGACTGCTCTCGTCGTCAGCAAACGCGCTATTTAGTTGAACATGACGGTACGCGTCTGCCGGTCGCCGTTGACGCGTGCGGCAGGACGAGGATTTTCCTGTCGTAGGTGCCGCGTCGCGTCAGTTTGTTATCATATGAGAGTTTATGGACTTCCAGCACCGCCGTTTTCGGCGAGGGTGCTATAGCAAAAGGAGGATACCCAATGCTGTCTGTTGACGAGCAAATGCGTATCATCACCTCGGGCGCAGCGCAGATCGTCCCCGAGGCCGACCTTCGCAAGAAGCTTGAGAA
>USLO01000090.1 GCA_900555515.1 uncultured Collinsella sp. | reverse complement strand
GACGAGGCGCGCCAGGGCTACGGCAAGCTCATCACCCTTACCGCCTTTCGCGATGGCTCCATTCAGGTAGAGGACAATGGCCGTGGCTGCCCACTCGACTGGAACCCTTCCGAGAAGCGCTTTAACTGGGAGCTCGTCTTCTGCGAGCTCTACGCCGGTGGCAAGTATAACAACAACCAGGGCGGCGACTACAACTTCTCGCTCGGCACCAACGGCCTGGGCTCCTGCGCGACCCAGTACGCTTCCGAGTACATGGACGTCACCGTCTGGCGTGACGGTAACAAGTACTCCCTGCACTTTAAGAAGGGCAAGGTCGTCGGCGCCAAAAAGAAGGCACTCGAGATTGAGCCCAGCGACGAGGACCGTACCGGCACCACCATCAAATGGCGCCCCGATCTTGAGGTCTTTACCTCCATCAGCATCCCCCACGATTGGTATCGCGAGACCATGCGCCGCCAGGCCGTGGTCAACGCCAACGTGACCTTCCGCCTGCGCATTGAGGGCGACGATGGCGAGTTTTCCGAAGAGGACTTTTGCTACCCCAAGGGCATCGAGGACTACGTGCTCGAGAAGGTCGGTACCGACTACCTCACCGAACCCTTCTTTATCGAGGCCGACCGTCGCGGTCGCGACCGCGAAGACCTGCCCGACTACAACGTAAAAATCACCGCATGCATGTGCTTCTCTCGCACCTTCATGATGCAGGAGTACTACCACAACTCATCGTGGCTCGAGAACGGCGGCTCGCCCGAGAAGGCTGCCCGCAGCGCTCTGACCAGCGCCATCGATGCCTACATCAAGCAACAGGGCAAGTACAACAAAAACGAAAGCGGCATCAAATGGCAAGACGTCCAGGACTGCCTGGTACTGGTGACCAACTGTTTCTCCACCCAGACGTCCTACGAAAACCAGACCAAGAAGGCCATCAATAACCGCTTTATCCAGCAGGCCATGACGGCCTTCTTTAAGGAGCGCCTCTCGACCTACTTGATCGAGAACAAAGACGCCGCCAACAAGATCATGGAGCAGGTGCTCATCAACAAGCGCTCGCGCGAGAACGCCGAGAAGACGCGTCAGAGCATCAAAACCAACCTGCAGCAGAAGACCGACATGGCCAACCGCGTGCAGAAGTTCATCGACTGCCGCTCCAAGGACAAGAGCCGCCGCGAGATCTACATCGTAGAGGGCGACTCGGCAGCAGGCGCCATTCGCACCTCGCGCGATGCCGAGTTCCAGGGCGTTATGCCCGTCCGCGGCAAGATCCTCAACTGCCTGAAGGAGGACTACCCGCGCATCTTTAAGTCCGACATCATCATGGACCTCATGCGTGTGCTGGGCTGCGGCGTGGAGATCAAGGACAAGCGGATCAAGAACCTTGGTGCCTTTGACCTGGACAACCTTAACTGGAACAAGGTCATCATCTGTACGGACGCCGACGTCGACGGTTACCACATCCGCACGCTCGTGCTCACCATGCTCTACCGCCTAGTTCCCACACTTATCGACGAAGGCTACGTGTATATCGCCGAGTCGCCGCTCTACGAGATCAACTGCAAAGAAAAGACCTACTTTGCCTACACCGAGCTCGAGAAGAACGGCATCCTCAAGGAGATTGGCGACCAAAAGTGCTCCATCAACCGCTCCAAGGGTCTTGGCGAGAACGACCCGGACATGATGTGGCTCACCACCATGAACCCCGAGACGCGTCGCCTGATCAAGGTGGAGCCCGAGGACGTCACCAAGATGGAGACCATGTTTAACCTGTTGCTGGGCAACGACGAAGCGGGCCGCAAGCGCCATATCTCCGAGCACGGCAAGGAATACCTGGACCAGCTGGACCTGCAGTAGCAGCAAATCGATAACGACGGCCCATAAGAAGTTCAAGAGGAAATCGTGGCAAAGAAGAAGACGAAGAACCAGCCAAAGAAAAAGCAGGTCAACGCCGAAAACGTCATCGGCCTGCACTCCGAGGTCACCGACCAGCCGATCACGCAGACGCTCGAGGTCAACTACATGCCCTACGCCATGAGCGTCAACGTCTCGCGTGCGTTCCCCGAGATCGACGGCTTTAAGCCCTCGCACCGCAAGCTGCTCTACACCATGTACAAGATGGGTCTGCTCAAGGGCGAGCGCCAGAAGAGCGCCAACATCGTGGGCCAGACCATGAAGCTCAACCCGCACGGCGATGCCGCGATTTACGAGACGATGGTGCGCCTGGCGACGGGCAACGAAGCGCTGCTTGCGCCCTTCGTGGAGTCGAAGGGCAACTTTGGCAAGTACTATTCGGGCGACCTGAGCTACGCCGCCTCGCGTTATACCGAAGCCAAGCTCTCCCCCATCAGCGCCGAGATCTTCAAGGACATCGACAAGGACCCGGTCGACTTCATCGACAGCTACGACGGTGCCATGAAGGAGCCGCGCCTGCTGCCCACCACGTTCCCCAACATCCTTGTCTCGGCCAACAAGGGCATCGGCGTCGCCATGGCGTCCGACATCTGCGGTTTCAACCTCAACGAGGTCTGCACCGCCACCATGCACTACCTGCAGGATCCCGACTGCGACCTGCTCGAGTACATGCCCATGCCCGACTTCTCGACCGGCGGCGAAATTATCTACCGCCGCGAGGAGATGGAAAAGATTATCGAGACCGGCCTTGGCAGCTTCCAGATCCGCTCCCGCTGGCGCTGGATTCCCGAAGAGCGCATCATCGAGGTCTACGAGATCCCCTACACCACCAAGACCGATGTCATCATCGAACGCATCGTCAAGCTCTCCAAAGAGGGTAAGGTCAAGGAGATTGCTGACATCCGCGACGAAACCGACCTCTCGGGTTTGCGCATCGCCATCGACCTTAAGCGTGGTGTCGACCCCGACAAGCTCATGGCCAAGCTCTATCGCTCGACCACGCTGCAGGATTCGTTCTCGTGCAACTTCAACGTGCTGGTCGACGGCTATCCCCGTGTTATGGGCGTGCGCCAGATTCTGCACGAGTGGGTCAAGTGGCGTATTGAGTCCACGCGTCGCCGCATTAACTTTGACCTAGGCAAAAAGTCCGAGCGCCTGCACCTGCTGCACGGCCTCGAGGCGATCTTGCTCGACATCGACAAGGCCATCGCCATCATCCGCGGCACCAAGCTCGAAGCCGAGGTCGTGCCCAACCTTATGAAGGGTTTCGACATCGACGAGACCCAGGCCGAGTTTGTTGCCGAACTTAAGCTCCGCAACATCAACGAGGAGTACATCCTCAACCGCACCAAGGACATTGCCAAGCTTGAGGGCGAGATTGCCGAGCTTGAGGAGATTCTCTCGAGCGAAGACAACATCAAGAAGGTCATCAGCGACGAACTGGCCGCGGTCAACAAGAAGTACGTGATGCCGCGCCGCACGGGCAGGATCGAGCCCCATGAGGTTATCGAGGTAAGCTTGGAGCCCGAGGTCGAGGAATATCCGGTTACCATCATGCTTTCGCGCGATGGCTACCTTAAGAAGATGACGGACCGCGTACTCAAGAAGGCGGCCACGCTCAAGTACAAGGACGGCGACAAACCCTTTATCGAGTTCCCGTCCTCCAACACCCACGAGCTGCTGGTCTTTACCAACAAGAGCCAGGTGTACAAGTGCAAGGTTGCGGCGTTTGAGGACACCAAGTCGGCTCAGCTGGGCTCGTACCTACCGACCGATCTTGAGATGGAACCCGACGAAAGTGTCATCTGGGTCATCGACCCCGAGGACTACAAGGCCGACGTGCTATTTGTCTTTGAGAACGGCCGCGTGGTGCGCGTCGCGCTTTCTGGATACGTCACCAAGACCAACCGCAAGCGCCTCAAGAACGCCATCTACGGTGGCAGCAAGCTGCTGTATGCCCAGGTACTCAACACAGATCGTGACATCGCGCTGGTCTCGAGCGACTATCGTTTGATGAACTTCAACACGTCGCTGCTCAAGACCAAGACGACCACCAACACGCAGGGCGTCCAGGCCTTTACCGCCAAGAAGGGCCGCTCGGTCACCACCGTCGGCACGACCGAGGAAATTCTTGGCGCCGGCGTCTCGGCCGAGAAGTTCACCGCGCAGAGCCTACCCTCCGCCGGTGCCCTCATGAAGGAAAACGACATGCCGAGTCTGTTTGACTAGGACGACGGCAGAACCGCCATAAGCTCTCAAAACGGTGGGGCCCGGAGCGCAGCAACATCGCGCTCCGGGCCCCGCTCGTTGCAACGTAGTCGGAATAACAGAACTCCCCGTTTTTCACTCCTGCAATCCCGCGGCACAAGACATGTTAAACCGTTAGCAAAACTTGCAAAAATTAGCAAAAGTTGCAAAAACTAGCAAAACCTGCAAAGGGGCCACCATGGATCGCAGCAAATGTCTCCGCCATGCCAGGCATGCTCGAAGATATTATCGAGCGAACCAAAGAAGCGGCAGATAGCCGCCTCTCATAGTTTCGCGCGTGCATAAGCGGCGTTCAGATTGAGCCAGTCGGCATCGATTGGACATATGCTCAGGAGACTCAGGGTAACTGGCGCACGGGCATGAATGGCGTCTTCAGGCAACTCGAGAAGCATGACGTCGGGCTTCTCTCGAAACGACCTATCGAGAGCTTTCCGATAAAGACATTGAGTTTTTGCTCGCGATGCTGCCCGATTCTGGCCCCAGCAGGGTCTCGGAGATAGCCAAACGCATGGGCGTCGCCAGCAACTACGCAAGCCAATACAAACGCCGCCTCCTGGAGGACGGCGTCATTGGAGAGCGCGGGCGTGGTCTCGTTGGCTTTGACATTCCCGCGTTCAGGGAATTCTTGAACGAGAAGGCGTTTTAGCACGCCGGAATTGTCCGCGGAAGCATCAACGCATGGCAATCAGCATTCCTCTTGGTAAGGATAGCAAGCATTTTCCACCAACACCGATTGCCATGCGTTCTTCTTGTCCTTAGGCGAGCTTGCGAGCGAGCTCTCGCACCTCTTCCAACTTGGGCGAGGAGGCCATGCTGTCGCGCTCGGTCATACCGCTGATGGTGACAATGCCCTGGTCCTCCCACTTGCAGTACGCGCAGGTTGACTTGTACATAGCGATCGCCGCATCATAGACACCCTCGCTGTGGCTATCGAGCAAAAGGGCCGTCTTGGTGAACGGGAAGCCCGTAGCACCGAAGGCGTACAGGCGGTCGATGGCGGCCTTCTCCTGCGCAGTGATATCAAACCAGTAGATGGGCGAAGCGAAGACAACCATGTCGGCGTCTTTCAGCGACTCGATCACCTTGGCCATGTCATCCTTCTGCACGCAAGTGCCCTCGTGGGCGAAACAATACTGACACCCCAGGCAACCAGCGATTTTCTTACTGGCAACGCGGATGACCTCGACCGTATGGCCGGCCTCGCGCGCGGTCTCGGCAAACGCCTCGACCATGGTGTCGGTATTGGCGCCCTTGCGCGGGCTACCACTCAATACAACGATATTCATAGAAATCTCCCTCCTTCATGCCGCAGGCGCGCGGCATATTTTTTGTTTTAACCAAAACGGATGGAGTTATTCAATCGCCTCGTTTCAGCTACTCCCACTCTTTAGAAGAATCGTTGCTGGGGGCTTGGTATTGAATCATGACACGCCTTACTTCAGATACTCCTCAAAGAATGCCTTCAGCTTTTCAAACGGAATGATGTCCGTCTGATCGTAAAGGTCGGTGTGGTTGGCGCCGGGGATAATGAGCAATTCCTTGTTGTCCCCCGTCAGCTTGCCGTACGCGGTTTCGCTGAAATAGCGGGAATGCGCCTTCTCGCCATGCACCAGCAACACGGCAGAGCGGATCTCGCCGGCGTACTGCAAAATCGGCATATTCAAAAAGGACAGCGAGGACGTCACGCTCCAGCCACCTTTGGAGTTCAGGCTGCGGGGATGGTAGCCTCGCGGAGTTTTGTAGTAGGCATAATAGTCCGCTACAAACTGCGGCGCATCCTCCGGTAGCGGATCGACCACGCCGCCCGCCAGCGCATAGCTGCCGTTTTTATAGTCCTCGGTGCGCTGCGCGTTCAACGCTTTCCGCTTTTCAAAGCGCGCCTGCTCGGAATCCTCGACGTCAAAATAGCCGTTTGCGGTCACGCGGGTCATATCGTACATGGTCATGGCCGCGGTGGCCTTGATGCGGGTGTCGATGGCAGCGGCGTTGACTGCCATGCCACCCCATCCGCAGATGCCGATGATGCCGATGCGCTCCGGGTCAACGCTTTCCTGCACAGAGAGGAAATCCACCGCTGCGCAGAAGTCCTCGGTGTTGATGTCCGGGGATGCCACATAGCGGGGCGTGCCGTCGCTCTCGCCGGTATAGGACGGGTCGAAGGCAATCGCGAAAAAGCCCCGCTCCGCCATTTTCTGCGCGTACAGACCGGAGCACTGCTCCTTCACCGCGCCAAACGGGCCGCTGACGGCGATGGCGGGCAGCTTGCCTTCCGCGTTCTTAGGCACGTACACGTCGGCAGCCAGTGTGATGCCGTATCGGTTGTGGAAGGTCGCCTTGCCGTGCTGAACCTTGTCGCTTTTGGGGAACACCTTGTCCCATTCCTGCGTCAGTTTCAACTGTTCCATGCCTAAGCCTCCTTGTCAGTCGCTTTAAGGTATTGCTCGTCGTCCACGGGCTCCAACCACTCGTTGCAGGCCTCCTCGCCCGGAACCTCCACAGCGAGATGGGAGAACCAGCTGTCGGGCGCCGCACCGTGCCAGTGCTTTACGCCCGCGGGAATATTTACTACATCGCCAGGGCACAGTTCCTGTGCCGGTTTGCCCCATTCCTGGTAAAGCCCTCGGCCAGCCACGCAGACGAGGATCTGTCCGCCACCGCTTTTGGCGTGATGGATGTGCCAGTTGTTGCGGCAGCCGGGCTCGAACGTCACGTTGTAGACGCCGACCTGCTCGGTGGAAAGGGGCGCGAGGTAGCTTTGCCCAATAAAGTACTTCGCAAATGCGTCGTTGGGGGCACCGATGGGAAAGGCCATCTCGTTTTGGTGTCGGGCCTTTGCGTCGGCGCCGTCGTCCTCGTCCGCCCAGACCTCCTTCGCCAT
>USLO01000089.1 GCA_900555515.1 uncultured Collinsella sp. | reverse complement strand
ATTGCCTTCCTTCCCTTTGTCTTTACGCTCAAGCCGGTTCTTGACGATAAGCAGAATGCGGACATGCTCAAGGGTATGGTGAGTCTGGCGGTCTCGGCAATCGCTCTGCTCGTCTTTACCTTGGTTGTGTTTGTGTTGTTCGGAGAGGCATTTCGCATGTTCCTCCTGGGCGAGGCGATCGGCTTCGTGGCCTTTATGGCCGCCTGCGCGGTTCGCGTCGCCAAGGCGCTACGAGATCCTCATGAGGTCGAAAGGTAAGTCGTGGAAATTTTTGAAAAGCTGCCTGATGAGATTAATCATCTGGTCAGCGAGTTCAGCTCCACCCCTGTCGTGGGCGATCTGAGCTGCGGCATCACGCAGTACTCGTTTTGGCTGATCGTCTCCACGATCGTGCTCCTGATCGTCCTGGCCGTGTTCAAGAAGAAGCAGACCCTGGTCCCCAAGGGCTTCTTCGTCAACGGTTTCGAGTACATCATCGAGTACGTCGAGAACGATATCGGCAAGGGCGTCGTGGGTGAGAACTGGAAGAAGCACTTCCCGTTCCTGTGCTCGCTTTTCCTGTTCATCCTGATCAATAACATGATCGGCCTGATCCCGGGAATGAAGCCCGGCACCGGTGCAATCGGCTCCACCGCCGCGCTCGCCATCTTCGCCTTCGTGTACTTCATCTACTACGGATGCAAGGCTCACGGCGTGATCGGCTACATCAAGAGCCTCGCCCCGCAGGGCGTGAGCTTCCCGATGAACGTGCTCGTGTGGGTCGTCGAGCTTTTCTCGACCTTCCTGCGCCTCATCACGCTTGCCGTCCGTCTGTTCTGCAACATGTTCGCAGGACACGTGGTCATGGGCTCGTTCGCCATCATGGCGAGCATGTTCATGCAGCCGCTGCTTCAGCAGGTTTCCGCGGCCCACGCCGTCGGCGCCCTGCCTTCGCTGGCCTGGCTTGCCATCCTCATCCTGATCTATGCGATCGAGCTTGTGGTCGGCGCCATCCAGGCTTACGTCTTCACGGTCCTTACCGCCGTGTATGTCTCCGAGGCAGAGGAGGTCGCGGAGGAGGAGTAGTCTTCCGCTCGCGCCTTAATGGTAAGGCAATTCGTTAAACCGCCGGTGCCCGTACCCATGGAGCCCGGCAGTTATAAAAAGGTTATCCTGCGTGAAATAAGACACGCACGACAAAGGAGGAATCGTGGGAGTTATCGGTTACGGTCTTGGTGTTATCGGCGCTGGTCTTGCTATCGGCCTGTCTGCTCTGGGTGCTACGGGTGCTATGGCCCGTCAGCCTGAGGTCCAGGGCCGCGTGTTCACCGTCTTCATCATGGGCTCCGCCTTCGGCGAGGCTCTGGCTCTGATCGGCTTCGTTGTCGCGCTGATCGTTAAATAGCACGGAGCGTCAAGTATGAATCTTTCATCCCAGAAGAGCGCGATCGCACTCTCCGCGTCCGCGGCCGCGCTGCTCATGCCGGTTTCCGCGTTCGCCGAGGACGGCGCTGCCGGTGCGGACATCCTCATCCCTAAGATGGCGGAGTTCATCCCGGCGCTTATCGCCTTCCTGATTATCTGGATCGTGCTGGCCAAGGTCGCCCTGCCGGGCATCATGAAAACCATGGAGGAGCGCGGCAAGAAGATCGAGGAGAGCCTCGACGAGGCCGAGAAGACCAAGCAGGAGGCTATCGCCAAGCGCGCTGAGTCCGACTCGATCGTCACCGACGCCCGTCGTCAGGCTGCCGACATCGTTCTCGAGGCCCGTAAGGACGCCGAGTCCGAGCGTGCCCGTATCATCGAGGCTGCTCACAAGGAGGCCGAGGAGATCATCGCCAAGGCCCATACGACCGTCGAGGACGAGCGCAAGTCCATCTACGCCGGTGCCGCGAGCTCCATCGCCGACCTGTCCGTTGCCGTCGCCACCAAGATCGTGGGCGAGGCACTCGAGGACGATGCCGAGCAGAAGAAGCTCATCGAGCGCTACATCCAGGAAGCAGGTAGCCTGAATGCCGACTAGCCGCTATCAGGACAAGGTGCTCGAGACCTACGCGCGTTCCCTTTTGGAAGCCGCCAAGGCCGAGAACCATGTGTTCGAGGACCTCGAGATGGTCGAGCGCCTGGCCTCTGCCAGCCCCGAGATCATCGCCGTGCTCGACACCATGTCCAAGCGCGACCAGCTCGACCTTCTTCCCAAGGTGGCAGCTGCCTTTAAGTATGTTGCCGAGGAAGACGAGGATGTAGTGGGCGTGACCGTCACCACGGCGATCCCGCTCGACGACGAGCTGCGTCAAACCATCACTAAGAAATGCGAGCAGGACTTCGGCCGCAAGGTATTCCTTATCGAGCAGGTCGACCCGTCTATCGTGGGCGGCCTGGTGCTCGAGGCCCGCGGCGAGCGTCGTGACATTTCCGTCAAGACGCAGCTGCGCATCGCGCAGGAGACCCTCGCAAACTCTGCTAATTCGTACGGAGGTGAAGCCTAATGTCCGAAACCCTCAATGCCCAGGATATCGCCAAGAAACTGCAGGAGCAGCTCACGAGCCTCTCCGCGACGGTCGATACGCATGAGGTTTCAACGGTCGACGAGGTAGGCGACGGCATCGCGCGCGTCTCCGGCCTCAAGAGCGCCATGGCAGGCGAGCTTCTGGAGTTCAAGAGCTCCGATACCGGTGAGACCGTCTTCGGCCTTGCCCAGAACCTTGACCGTGACGAGGTCGGCGCCGTTCTGTTTGGTGCCGTCGACTCCATCAAGGAAGGCGACGAGTGCCGCACCACTGGCCGCATTATGGATATCCCCGTGAGCCGTGCCATGCTCGGCCGCGTCGTCAATCCGCTCGGCCAGCCCATCGACGGCCTGGGCGACATCGTCGCCACGCACCGTCGCCCCATCGAGTTCAAGGCTCCCGGCGTCATCGATCGTACCCCGGTGTGCGAGCCGGTTCAGACCGGTCTGCTCGCTATCGACTCCATGGTGCCTATTGGCCGCGGTCAGCGTGAGCTCATCATCGGCGACCGTAAGACCGGTAAGACCGCCATCGCCATCGACGCTATCCTCAACCAGCGCGGCAAGGGCATGGTCTGCATCTATGTCGCCATCGGCCAGAAGGCCTCCACGGTTGCCAACATCCGCGAGACCCTCGCTCAGCACGGTGCGCTCGACTACACCATCATCGTTTCGGCCACCGCTGCCGATTCCGCCCCTATGCAGTACATCGCGCCTATGGCCGGTGCCGCTATCGGCGAGTTCTTCATGTACAACGGCGAGGACGGTAAGCCCGCCAGCGAGACCAACCCCGGCGGCCACGTGCTCGTCATCTACGACGACCTGTCCAAGCAGGCTGTGGCCTACCGTCAGATGTCGCTGACGCTGCATCGTCCGCCCGGACGCGAGGCCTATCCTGGCGACATCTTCTACCTGCACTCTCGTCTGCTCGAGCGTGCCGTCAAGATGTCCAAGAAGAACGGTTACGGCTCCATGACGGCACTGCCGATCATCGAGACCCAGGACGGCGACGTCTCGGCCTACATTCCGACCAACGTCATTTCCATTACCGATGGTCAGATTTACCTGCAGTCCGAGCTCTTCTTCCAGGGTCAGCGCCCGGCAGTCGACGTGGGCATCTCCGTGTCCCGCGTCGGTGGCGATGCGCAGACCAAGGCCATGAAGCAGGTCGCCGGCAACCTCCGTCTGGACCTCGCTTCCTATCAGGAGCTCGCTGGCTTTACCCAGTTCGGCTCCGACCTCGACGAGGCTACTCAGAAGCAGCTGACCCATGGTGCCCGCATGACCGAGCTCCTGAAGCAGCCGCGCTACAAGCCGTTCGAGGTTGGCGAGCAGATCGTTACGCTGTTCGCTGGCAACGAGGGCTTCCTGGATGACCTGGAAATCTCCGACGTGCTGCCCTTCCGTGCCGAGCTCATCGAGTACATGGACAATGGCTTTGGCTCGCTGCTCGACAAGGTTCGCGCCAAGAAGATTGACGATGACACCAAGGCTGAGCTCCTGCGCGTCATCGGCGACTTTAAGCAGCAGTTCATGGCTAAGCACCATGCCGATACGACTGGATCAGAGGAGAACTAAGCCCTATGGCCAACCTTCGCGACATTAAGAAGCGAATCTCCTCGGTTACCACGACCAAGCAGATCACGCGCACGATGGAGATGGTCTCTACGGCCAAGATCCGTCGTGCCCTCGATCGCTCCAAGCAGGCCGAGCCCTATAAGGAGGCGCTGACCGACGTCATGTTGACGGTCGCCGGCGACGCCTCCTGTTCGGGCACCGATCCCATGCTGCAGAAGCATGAGAGTGTCAAGCATGGCCTGATTGTCGTTATTGCCTCGGACCGCGGCCTTGCCGGCGGTTTCAATACGACGGTGGAGCGCACGGCCGAAAAGCTCGCCGCTTCTTGGGCGAACGACGGCATCGAGTGCGAGGTCATCGCGTGCGGGCGTAAGCCGGCCACGTATTTCCGTGACCGCGCAAACGTTGTCATGCACTTTGAGGGCAACTCCTCTGAGCCCGATTTCAATCAGGCCCGCATGATCTCCTCTCATATCTGCGATGCGTATCGTGCCGGTGAGCTTGACCGTGTCGAGCTTGTCTACCACCACGCCAAGAACCGCGTGGATCAGGAGCTTCGCGTCGAGCATCTGTTGCCGCTCGACCCCGAGATGATCGCTATGGCCCACGGTCCGCGTAAGAACGAGACCGACGCCCCTAAGCGCATCTCGTCCACGTTCGAGTTCGTGCCCTCTCCCGAGCATGTTCTCGGCAAGCTTGTGCCGTCTTATATCCTGACGGTCATCTACCAGGCCCTGATCGATTCGGCGGCTGCTGAGCAGGGTGCACGCCGCAAGGCCATGCACTCCGCGACGGAAAACGCCACCGCGATCATCTCGACCCTTACCCGCACGTATAGTCGCGTGCGCCAGGCTTCGATCACGACCGAGATTAACGAGATCGTCGGCGGAGCCTCAGCATTGGAGGAACAGTAATGGCTAATAACACCGTAAAGCTTGCGGTCGAGGAAGCCACCAAGAAGACGACTGCCGGTGATGGTCGCATCGTGCGAATCATCGGCCCTGTCGTCGACGTCAAGTTTGACGGCGCGGTGCCCCCGATCTACAACGCGCTCACGGTCGAGGCCGAGACCCCGATCGGTCATCTGAGCACGATCCTCGAGGTCGAGAGCCAGCTTCCGGGCGGCGTCGTCCGCACGGTCGCCATGTCCTCGACCGACGGCCTGCAGCGCGGCCTCATCGCCACCGATACCGGTGAGCCCATGAAGATGCCCGTTGGCCCCAAGACGCTCGGCCGCATTTGGAACGTCATGGGCAAGCCCGTCGACGGCAAGCCCATGCCCGAGGTGGAGGAGTTCTACCCCATCCACCATGCAGCGCCCCGTTTCGACGAGCTCACCACCAAGACCGAGATTTTCGAGACCGGCATCAAGGCCGTCGACCTGCTCGAGCCCTACATCCGTGGCGGCAAGACAGGTCTGTTCGGCGGCGCCGGCGTCGGCAAGACCGTTCTGATTCAGGAGCTCATCAACAACCTCGCCCAGGAGCACGGTGGTACCTCGGTGTTCACCGGCGTCGGCGAGCGTACCCGCGAGGGCACCGACCTGTTCCTCGAGATGAGCGAGTCTGGCGTTATCGACAAGACCTGCTTGGTCTATGGTCAGATGAACGAGCCGCCCGGAGCGCGTCTGCGCATCGGTCTGGCCGGCCTTACCACCGCTGAGTACTTCCGCGATCGCGGCCAGGACGTTCTGCTGTTCATCGACAACATCTTCCGCTTCTCCCAGGCAGGTTCCGAGGTTTCCGCACTGCTGGGCCGTATGCCGTCCGCCGTTGGTTACCAGCCCACGCTGGCAACCGAGATGGGCGACCTCCAGGAGCGCATTACCTCGACCAAGACGGGCTCCATTACCTCCGTCCAGGCTGTCTACGTCCCCGCAGACGACCTGACCGACCCGGCGCCTGCCACGACGTTTACGCACCTCGATGCCACCACGGTTCTTTCGCGTAGCATTTCGTCGCTCGGCCTGTTCCCGGCTATCGACCCGCTTGCGTCTTCCTCCGACGCTCTCGATCCCTCGATCGTCGGCGAGGAGCACTACCGTGTCGCCGTCAAGGTCCAGGAGCTCCTGCAGGAGTACTCCGACCTTCAGGACATCATCGCCATTCTGGGTATGGACGAGCTGTCCGAGGAGCAGCGCCTTACGGTCAACCGTGCCCGTAAGATTCAGCAGTTCCTCTCGCAGTCCTTCCACGTCGCCGAGAAGTTCACCGGCAACCCCGGTGTCTACGTCCGCGTCGAGGATACCGTCCGCTCTTTCGCCGAGATTGTCGACGGCAAGGCCGATGACCTGCCCGAGCAGGCTTTCCGCTATGCTTCCACGATTGAGGACGTGCGCGAGCGCGCCCGCAAGATGGGGGAGAAGTAGGTTATGCGTATCCGCATCGTGTGCCCCGTGAGCTGCGCCTATGAGGGCGACGCTGCGTTTGTGTCGATTCCGTCCACGGATGGCGAGTTTGGCGTCCTGCCCGCTCACTCCAGCGAGATCTGCACGATCGACCGCGGTTACGTTCGCGTTTCCGATAAGGCCATGGGCACTGTCGACCACACGTTTGCCGTGGCCGGCGGCTATGCCCAGGTTGCGGACGATGTCGTGACCGTTCTCGCCGAGCGCGCTTGCGATTTGGCGACCGTCGATGCCGACAAGCTTAAAGCTGATATTCAAGGTTTTGAAGAGAAGCTGGGTAATTTGTCGGAGGATGATGCACGCCGCGCCTACCTCTATAATGAAATCGCATGGTGTAAGCTCAAGCTTGCCCAATAGTCAAACGTTTTAACGTTCGACCATTTGCGAACACATCATGCCCGGGATGGCCCAGCCACCCCGGGCATGCTTTTTGAAAGGGTAGACCTTGGATATTATCCGCGTTGAGGGTGGCCACGCCATCGGAGGCTCCGTGCCCGTCTCGGGTGCCAAGAACTCCGCACTCAAACTCATGGCGGCAACGCTTCTGGCGCCGGGCAAGACGACGCTGCAGAACGTGCC
>USLO01000088.1 GCA_900555515.1 uncultured Collinsella sp. | reverse complement strand
GGCCGGCGGGCGCGGGTTAAGTTTGCTGCTCTACAGTCCTGCACAAGACGGAAAGCACATTAAGTGCTTTCCTTTGCGTGCGGAACTCGCGACAAACTTAACCCGCGCCCGCCGGCCCCGGAGACCCTCCCTGCCGTCACATTGTTCGATCCGTTGTTGTTGCTCGCCGCTTCGCGGCTCGGCGGCCCCGTTCTCCGCGGCGGGGTTGTCTAAGGTTCTTGTTGAAGCTCGGCCATTGGCTCAAATGGAAACGGGGGACGCATCTGCATCCCCCGTTTTTGTTGTGGTTACTCTAGATCAATAAATTTGGCGCTTAGGATCTTGCCGTCTTTGACGAGCATTCTGGCCATGGTGGGGCCTCGGGTGCCTCTGGGGTAGCTGGCGCTGCCCGGGTTGAGGACTAAGCAGCGGCCCACTTGGGCTTCTTTGGTTACGTGGGTGTGGCCGTTGATGGCTACGTCTACGGATCCCACCGGAAGGTCTTCGCGGTAGTGGGCTACGGCGAATTTAAGGCCTTCGTAGGTAAAGAGCGCAAGACGGTCTACATCGGGGCCGTAGTCGCGGTAGTAATCGTTGTTACCCAGTACGGCCCGCACGGGGGCGATGGTGCATAGGTGCTCGTAGTCCATCTCTGACGTGAGGTCGCCAGCGTGGATGATCAGATCTGCGCCCTCAAGCTCATCCAAGAGCGCAGGCGATAAATAGCCGTGGGTGTCCGAGATGATGTCGATACGCTTGGCGCTTGCACTGTTCATGGGATCCCTTCCGCAAAAAACGATTCGGCAGATACATACAAAAAAGGCCCCACGGCTCCGCAGACGATGGGTCTACAGGGCTGCGGGGCCAGTGTGCTAGAGACTCAGGGCCTTCTTGAGCGGCACGACGCGGCGGCGCGAAACCGGCACGCGTTCGTCGACGCCCGTAATGCCCAGCTGGATGGCGCCCGAGGGCACCGTCTCGACGTCCGTGACGCACGCCAAGTTGACGATATAGCGGCGGTGAACACGGAAGAAGCCAAAGTCGCAGAGCTTGGCCTCAAACTGCGCCAGCGAGGTCGTCGACAAAAAGCGATCATCGACGGTATAGATGCAGGAGTAATCGTCCTTGGCCATGATAAAGCGAATGTCGTCCACGGGAATGAGCACCTTGCGGCCGCCCTTTTCCACCGGGATACGCTCGATGGTCACCTTGCTGTCCGTAACCGGCTTGGCGCGCTGCATGACCTTCTCGATCGCACGATCCAAGCGAGCTTCCTCGACCGGCTTCATCAGATAATCGACGGCATCCACGTCGAATGCCTCGACCGCATGGTCGCTATACGCAGTCACAAACACGATCGCCGGCGGATTTTTGAGCTTATGCAGCGCCTCGGCAAGTTGCAGGCCCGAGGCACCGGGCATCGAGATATCGAGAAACACGACATCCACGCGACTTTCCATAAGCATCTCGATGGCGGAGCGGACGCTCGACGCCTCCGTGATCGTGCCGATCTTGCCCGTTTGCTCGAGCAGGAAGCGAAGCTCCGAGCGAGCCGGCGCCTCATCATCCACAATCATCGCACGCAGCATAGGGATAAAACCTTTCGTCAACTAACTACGCCGGGCATCCGTCGCATGACGTTGAGCCCGTAGCCTTTTATTTTACTCTTGAATGTCGAAGATGCTCTCTGACAAATCAAGATGAAGGAGCACTTTGGTGCCCTTGCCCGGCGCCGATTCGACACGCGTATAGGAGTGCGGCCCATAAAAGCGATGGATGCGCTCCGAAATATTGTGCATGGCCACACCGGCGCCGCCACCCTGGGGAGAGCTGGCGTCGGGACGGGCAGAGCGCTCGTCAAACAGTCTGGCGGCGGTACCCTCATCCATGCCCACGCCATTATCGGCCACGGCAATCAAGATTGCATCCTCGCCGTCTTGGTGAACGGTCACGTCGATCCTCAGGGCGTCGTCATCGCCCATACCATGACGCACGGCGTTCTCGACAATCGGCTGGATCACGAACGCCGGCACCAGCGTATCTTCCACGTCCTCGGACACATCGAACGTCGCAAGCACGCGGTCCTCGCCAAAGCGGGCCTTCTCAAAGGTAAGGTAGCGCTTGGTCTGTGCAACCTCACGCGAGACCGGAATAAGCGATCCCGAGTTGTCGAGCGTGGCACGATAGAACGATGAGAACTCACGAAGCAGCTCGCGGGCCCGCAGCGGGTCGGTACGCGTAAACGATGCAATGGTGTTCAGCGTGTTGAACAGGAAGTGCGGGTTAATCTGCGCTTGCAGCGCACGCACCTCGGCGCGCGCCGTGAGTTCCTTTTGCACCTCGAGCTCGTGGATGGCGAGCTGCGTGGACAAGATCTCGGCAAAGCCCGAGGCAAGCGCATACTGGGTACGGTCGACGGCGCGCGGGGTCTTGTAGTAGAACTTGAGCGTGCCGACGGTACGATCGCCCACCTTGATGGGGGCGATAATGCCGGCGGGGACTTGGTTGTGCGAGCCATCCGAGCCCACGACATCCACCATACGGTTGAACGACTGCACGATGCCATGTTCGATAACGTAGCGTGTGGCAAGCGTGTGGATGGGAGAATCTGGCAGTAGTTTTTCCTCAAACTCGCCTGCGCAGGCCAACACGTTGCCCTCGTCGGTGATGGCCACCGTCATGGCGCGCGTCTCGGGCAAAATGCGCCGGCACACCAAACGCGCCGACTCCTGCGTCAGACCGCCCTTAATGTCCTCAAGCATGGCCGAGGCCACCGAGAGCGTCTCCTCGGTGTACTGGGAGCGCACCGAATCGGGATTGAGCGTCAAAAAGATAAAGATGCACAGAAAGATGCACAGCAGCGCGCAGGCAATCACCGTGGCGATCGGCTCGATACCGGTCACCAAGGCAAAAATAAAGTACACCAGCACGCAAATGGCGCAGGCAACGGCAATGATGCGAAAGATTGATATTGAACTATCGCGCTGGGCGCGGCGGTCGATCATTCGGCCCCCTCCAGGATACTGATCAGTTGTGCGTCACGCCAAAGCCCGTCCATGATCTTGGGCCAAAAGCTCTGGAAACGCAGGTAGCTTGCAGCGTTTTGGCGCGCATAGGCCTTTGCCTCGTCGATACCATGGCGCCAGATGCGCAGGTAGCCCTCATGCTCGCGGGTAAACACGCTGCGGACCATAGCGGTCTTGCGCACGCGGTCGTCGAGCTCGCGCGAAATCCACGGGCCCGGGTAGGGCATGAGCGATGCCGCCGTAACGGGAATGAGCTCCTTTTGATGCGCGGCGAATGTCAACTTGGCCCTTTCGTAGTACCAACGGTATACATCCTGCATAAAGCGCGGTGAGCGCTTTTCGGACTCCGGAGGCAGATGACGCACGGTCCACTCGTTATCGAACCACACGTCGTAGCCAAACATGCGCATGTTAAAGAGGTAATCCAAGTCCTCGCCGCGGGTGATAAACGGGTCAAAGGCTACACGCGTAAAGGCGCGGGCGTGCAGGGCCATCAGGCCGCCGCACACGTAGTTGGAGCGCGAGATGCGGGTGCCCGAGAGCGCCTTTTTCATCCAACGGTTGAACTCGATGCGCTTGGTCCACCAACGATGGCAGATGCCCGCCTTGTCCGTGGGAGCCAGCGGCGAGCCGTCGCGATCGTAGAAATAGCCGCTCTTGACCAAGATCGGCAAGCCCTGACGTGTCTGCTGCCCCAACGCATAGGTCGCGCGCTTCATAAAGTCGGCGTCGATGACAGTCTCATCGTCATCCAAAAAGATAACCGCGTCATGCCCCAGCACAGCGGCACAGGCTAGCCCCATGTTGCGGATGGCACCGTAGCCTCGCAGGCTCACGCACTCGCCCGAACCCTTGGGCGCGATCTGAGCAACCCGGTCTGCAATGCGCGAGGCCTGGGTGTTGGTGACAACGGTGACCTTGAGCGTGGGATGCGCGTCGACAATCTCGTGCACGCGCAGCGACACATCGGCTGTGGCAGAAACGGGACAGACCACCAAAAGGATGATGCGCGGGATGTCACGTACCTGCTCAAGCGAGGCCAGGCAGCGGTCGAGTTCGGGATTGTCGGCGTTGAGTCGCGTCGAATGGTCATAGGTGCCAGGGGCGTTTGCGCAAGCGTCATCGCCCGCCCAATACGTTGGAATCACGACTGTGGCGTTCATGCCTTACCCTCCCTGCAACACAAAAACGGGACGCCGCCAAACACAGGCGACGCCCCGCGACCTAGCTGATTCCATCATACCCACTTGGGCAAATCATTGCTCGCAAGTCGCAATGTTTATTGCGGATAACCCCAAAAGAGTACCGTGGACAGGCACAATAGCCGCTCGCTCCTATGCGGCATGCTCTGCCGCCCGAGTCATGCGGGACAGGCGGACCAGCAGCATAAAGCCAACGACCAGCAGCACGCCAATGGAAAGGACGCCCAGCGACGGGTTGCCGGTCAGCGAGGTGACGACCGACACCAGGAAGGTGCCCATAACGCTTGCATAACGACCAAAGATGTCAAAGAAGCCGTAGTACTCGTTGGATTTTTCCTTGGGGATAATGCGGCCAAAGTAGCTACGGCTGAGCGCCTGCACGCCGCCCTGGAACAGGCCGACCATAATGGCAAGCACCCAAAACTCAAAGGCGGTCTTTAGGAAGAACGCGGCGAACAGCACAATGCCCATATAGGCGGCGACTGCCACCAAGATCATGTTGAGCGTGCCCACGCGGCCGGCGAGCTTGCCGTAGATGATGGCGGACGGAAAGGCCACGAACTGCGTGACGAGCAGCGCCAGGACCAACTGGGTCGAATCGATGCCCAAGGCCGATCCGTAGCTGGTTGCCATGGAAATGACCGTGTGCACACCGTCGATATAGAAGAAGAACGCGATCATGTAGACCAGCACGGTCTTGTTGTGGGCGATCTCGCGCATGGTGTGTCCGACCTCGGAGAACACACCGCCCACGATGTGGCCGATGGTGTCCTCGGGACCGCGCTCGCGACCGTACTTTTGCTTATAGGTGCGAATGAGCGGCAGAGTAAAGATGAGCCACCAGGCACCAGTGATGATAAACGACAGACGCGTTGCCAGCATGGTGGGGACGCCAAGAGCGGGGCCGCCCATGATGAGCGCCAGGCAGATGACGAACGGCACGGTGGAACCGATGTAGCCCCAGGCATAGCCCGAGCTGGACACGGCGTCCATGCGCTCGTCGGTGGTAATGTCGGGCAGCATGGCGTCGTAGAACGTCATAGAAGAGTTAAGGCCGATGGTGCACAGCACGTACACGGTCAAAAATGCCATGGCGGACATTGGGATAGCCTGCGCCAGGCAAAGCACCAGGCCCGTGAGGAAGAAGCCCAAGAAGAACTTGATCTTGTTGCCGGCGTAGTCGGCAAGCGCGCCCAGAATGGGCATGAGCATGGCGATGACCAGCGAGGCGATCGTCTGCGCATTGCCCCAGGCGACCACCAGGTCGGCCGAAGAAGCGCCGGTATTGATGGCGTTAAAGTAAATGGGCACCACCGAGGTATTGAGCAGCACGAGGGCCGAATTGCCCACATCATACATAACCCAGTTACGCTCGAGCTTGGTGTATTTCATGGACAGGGACCCTTCGTATTCGCCCGATATGCAGTTAGTTCATCGTACCCCAATTGTCCAGAACCGCCGGTAAGGATTCGGCAAAGGGGCACGCACGGGCCCTATTCCTCGCGGTCGAACTCCTCATCGGCTTCGAGCACGCGACCGCTGTAGTTGACGTGACTGGTCACGGCATCCATGTCACCAGTCTCGATGAAACGTGCGACCGTGCACTCGTAATCGACCAGCGCGCGATCAAAGACCTCGGGGAAACTCTCGTTCGAGACCTCGTCGGTAAAGGGATTCTTCCATGTCAGATGGCCCAGGTTACCGGTGCGCTCGGGCAGCTCCGTCGTCACGCGATGGGCAAGGCCGTCGAGCAGCGAGTAGTCGTGCACCAAGCCCTCAACCAGCGAGATCGCGCGCGTCTTTGCGGAGCCGGCCGGCTCAATCGCGCGGTAAAGTCGCTGCATATTGGCAACGGCAGCACCGTACTCCCCTGCCGGAATGTCAATGCCGTACACGCGTCCGGCAACATAGCTCATCAGCACGCCGGCCACGCGATTGATGCGATCGGTGGTGACGATCTCGCCCGCCGGCGGATAATCGTCGACCGTAGCGCCATCGCGTTTAAGCTGCAGCATCAGCACATCCAGGTCGCTCTCGATCACGGCATGGACCTGACTGCTCGAGTTCTCAAGCTCTGAATCGGACTCCACGATGCCAAACTGCTGCTCATAGACAAAAGGATGGGCGTTGCGGTCGAGCACGTAATGAGACAGCAGGCCCAGCGCAAAGGCGCGACCCAAGCTGGCGTCGCGCGGCAGCAGATGCGACACGCCGTCGCGCAGGCACGCGAACTGGCGAGACATGCGCGACCGATGCATGACCTGCGCCAGCAGCGTGCAGTCGGAAACACGCGGTGTCAGAATGTGAAAGAAAAACGGGTCGGGGCCTTGGTTGCCCAAGATAAAGGCAATGCGCTCTTCATCGGACGTGATGACGCCCTGCGGAAGACGGTCGATGCTTTCCTCGCCAAACAGATGATGGGTGATAAGCGCGGGCATAATGATCCTTTCGATTTCATTCGATGCCACCCATTATGCCCACCGCGCGCCCATGCCAAACCTGCGATGGTAAACGACGGCACGCAGACCGTCTACGCAAGCCCCAAGTGTGCTTTAACCTCGGCAGCGCGACGGCGGGACACGGGCACCGTCGAGGTTACGCGATCGAGCCTGAGCTCCATAAGACCCGTGGAACCGATCTCGACATTGTGCACGTCTTCCAAATTGACCAGATAGCTGCGATGAACGCGAATAAAGCCCTCGGAGACCAAGCGACGCTCGAGCGAAGAGATCGACTCATTGATCAGGTACGTTCCATCGGCACAGACGGCGTTGCAAAAATCGGCGCGCGCCTCAAAGTAGCAGACATCCGCCACGGGAATGAACACCCTTTTGCCCCCGCGATCCACCGTCAGGCGCAAAGGCTGGCGCGGAGCATGGACGACACGGCGAGCGCCCAGGGCAGTCTCGATCTTGTC
>USLO01000087.1 GCA_900555515.1 uncultured Collinsella sp. | reverse complement strand
AAGCTCGACGAGCGCGTCCGCGCCTTCCTGACCCGCGGCGTGACCGGCGACACCGACATCAACATCATCGACACCGCTGAGTTCGCGATCCCCGGCCTTGACGACGAGTTCCGCGTCATCGTCTCCCCGTGGATTCTGACGGTGCTCGTGACCGACCGCCTGGCTCGCTACTACGAGACGGTCACCAAGCACAACCTCAAGTATCGTCGCTACTATCACCAGTTCGACTACTAAAGAAAACGGGTGCGGGAACGTGCCGGGCTATTGAGAGGAACACAGAATGAGACAGTACATCATCGCCAGCCATGCGCACTTCGCCACCGGCATCAAGGAGAGCGTCGAGCTGCTCTCGGGCGCTCGCGACAACGTCCACGATCTTTCGATGTTCGTCGATGGCCGCATGGACGTGGCCGAGGAGGCCCAAAAACTGCTGGCAGGCATGTCTGCCGACGATGATGTCGTCGTCTGCACCGACCTCTTTGGCGGTAGCGTTAACAACGAGTTCACCAAGATCGTCCAGACGCGTCCCCGCACGTACCTCGTTACCAACATGAACCTTCCTCTGCTCATCCAGCTGCTGTTCTCTGACGAGTCGGCGCCGGTTGAGGAGACGATTCGCGCCATCGTCGCTGCGGACGATACGCGCGTGAAGTTTGTCAACGATCTTTTGGTCGATGACGAGGAGGAGGAAGAGTTCTAATCCGCAGCACCTACTGACACGCCGTATGACGGCACAAGACCTTTGGGGGGTCACATTATGATTCAGCTACTTCGCGTTGACCATCGCCTGCTTCATGGCCAGGTCGCAGTTTCCTGGGTTCAGGGCCTTGGCTCCAACTGCATCTTCTGCGTGGGCGATAAGGTCGCTAACGACCCGGTGTGGAAGACGACGCTCAAGATGGGCAAGCCTGCCGGCTGCAAGCTCGTCATCAAAGATATGGAGCATGCAATCGAAGCTATCAACTCGGGCGTGACCGACAAGTACAAGATGATCATCTGCGTCGCCACTATCGCTGAGGCAAAGCAGCTTGTTGAGGGCTGCCCGCAGATCAAGTCGGTCAACCTGGGCAACACCAAGCCCAAGGACGAGAAGCGTCCCGACGCTCGTCAGGTCTCTCGTCAGATCTTCCTGACCGCGGCCGAGGAAGCCGATGTGCGCGAGATGCTGGATCGTGGCGTTGAGGTCGAGATTCGACCCCTGGCCGATGACCCCAAGGTCGACTGCGCCAGCGTGCTCTAGGCGTTCAATTTCGAAGAGTCTGAGCTCTTCGTAGTGTCCTATATGGAAAGGGGGATGTATGCTTACCCAAGCAATCCTCATCGGACTTATCGCCGCATTTGGTAAGTTCGACTGCCAGCTCGGTACGCTCTACGCGTTCCGCCCCATCGTCCTGTGCCCGCTCGTGGGCCTGGTGCTGGGGGACCTGCAGTCCGGCCTCGCGATCGGTGCGAGTCTGGAGCTGCTGTTCATGGGCTCGATCTCCATCGGCGCCTACGTGCCGCCTGATGAGACGATCGGCGGCGTGCTCGCCTGCGCCTTCGCTATCCAGCTGGGCCAGAGCACCGAGGCAGCCATCGCGCTTGCCATGCCCATCGCCACGCTGTGCCTTGCCATCAAGAACATCCTTAACGCCGCCCTGCCGATCCTGGTCGACCGCGCTGATGTCTACTCCGGCCAGGGCAACCTTAAGGGTGTCTATGCGATGCACTTCCTGATCGGTTTGACCGGTATCATCATGGCGTTCCTGCTGTGCTCGCTGTCGTTCTATCTGGGTGCTGACGCCATCCAGGGCCTGCTCGACTTCATCCCGCCCTTTGTCCTTGCTGGCTTTGGCGTTGCCGCCAACTTCCTGCCTGCCATGGGCTTCGCCATGCTCGGCCGCCTGGTGCTCACCAAGCAGCTCGTGCCCTTCTACTTCCTGGGCTTCCTGCTGTGCTCCTACGCCAACGTGCCCGTCCTGGGCGTCGCCCTGATCGCCATCATCATCGGCATCGACAAGTTCGACCTGCTCGGCCTGGGCGGAGCCCAGCCCCAGCTCTCCGCGGAAGGGGATGAGGACGATGACTTCTAGTCCCGAGAACAAGATCACGCGCTCCGACCTCGTCAAGAGCGCCGTCAACGTCGGCGCCCTGGGCATGGAGTTCTCCTGGACCTACTACAAGCAGATGAACATCGCCTTCTGCCTGATGGTCGCCAACATGCTCAAGAAGATCTACGCCGGCCGCCCCGACGACTACGCCGCGGCCCTGCACCGCCACTGCGCGTTCTTCAACATCACCGTCCAGTTTGCCCCGTTCGTCGGCGGCATCGCGATGGCCATGGAGGAGAAGGTCGCCCGCGGCGAGATCGAGCCCGAGAGCGTCAACGACGTCAAGGCCGCCCTCATGGGTCCGCTGTCCGGCATCGGCGACTCCATCTTCCTGTCGACGCTGCGCGTGGTCGCCGCCGCGGTGGGCATCAGCCTGTGCCAGGCCGGCAACCCCTTCGGCCCCATCGCCTTCCTGCTCATCTACAACGTCCCCGGCTTCGCGCTGCGCATCTGGGGCGCCGTCAAGGGCTACGAGCTGGGCGTGGGCTTCCTGGACGAGGCCCAGAGGACCGGCCTCATGCAGAAGATCATGACCTGCGTGGGAATCGTGGGCGTCATGGTCGTGGGCGCCATGTGCAAGGACATGTTCTGGGCCAGTATCCCGGTGGCCATCGGCTCGGGCGAGGACGCCCAGACCCTCCAGGACATCCTGGACGGCATCATGCCCGGCATGCTCGGCATGATCGCCTTCTGGCTGTACTACTGGCTGCTGTCCAAGAAGATCAACCCCATGGTGCTGATCGTGGCCACCATGGTCGTGGGCATCATCGGCGCGTTCTTCGGCGTGCTGGCGTAGGTTCCTGCGTTTTATTCTGCCCCCAAGGGAAACGGCGACCCGTTGCGGTCGCCGTTTTTTATTACCGAAAGTTAGCTGGAGGTGCTTCGTGATTCGATCTGACAATCCACCCGATAATGGCGTGAGCGGGGCGATGTATCTATTTGGCACGGCGCTCTTGTGGAGTTTTATCGGCATCCTCGTTCGCGCCAATTCGCAGTCAGCTCTTTTGATCGGTGCCGTTACGGCAATATTTATGGCGCTCTTTATCCTGCTCGTCGGTAGGCCCGTCCTCCGCGTCAGCCGTCTTATTGTCCTTGTGGCCGTCTGCAACTTCGTGACGGGCACCACGTTTAACTTTGCCAACCAGCTCACGACGGTCGGCAACGCGATCGTTCTGCAGTACACCTCGATGATTTTTGTTATCGTGTATCAGTCGCTCGCAACTCGCACGTTGCCCTCGCCTGCGAAGATTGCCTCCGTGTTGGTTGCTTTTACGGGTATGGGACTTTTCTTTTTAGGCGATTTGAGCGCCGAGGGCATGCTCGGCAACCTGCTTGCCGTCATTTCGGGAGCCACCTTTGGGCTGTGTTTCTTTTTAAACTCTCGCCCCGATGCGTCGCCCATGGTGTCCTCGCTCATCTCCTGCGGCATCTCGATACTGCCGATCGTCTATTTTGCCGGCGACCTAGGCTCCGTAAAACCCTTTGAGTGGGGGCTTATGCTGGTGCATGGCCTTTTTTGCAGCGGCCTTGCGAGCGTGCTGTATGCCAAGGGGATTGCGCGCACTAACGCGTTTGCGGCCAACTTGGTTTGCATGAGCGAGGTCGTGCTCGCTCCCTGCTGGTCGGCGCTCCTCTTTGGCGAGGTCTTTCGCTGGAACGAGTTTTTGGGCGCGGCGATAATCGTTTTGGTGATTGTAGGCAACTTGGCATACGATGCCTTTGGCGATGGCTTTCTGGTGGCGCTTGTCCGCCATCGAAACAAAGAGCGCGCCTGATGGGATACGTCTGCCGTTTACGGAAAAAACACCCCGCTGAGCGAGTGGTATTAAATAGTAAGAACCTGCATATCTATAATTGGTATCAAATCATTTGTGCCTGGCATAGGTGTTAACAGCACACCAGGTACGCTTCGGGCCGTGTGGTCGAGTTTCCGGATTGATATCAACAGCGCGCGCGACGGTGACCGGCTATGACTCGAGATTTCCTATTTTGGAGGAACCATGCTTACCCAAGCAATCCTCGTCGGCTTAGTCGGAGCGTTTGGAGGCCTCGACTACCAGCTCGGCACCCTCTACGCGTTCCGCCCCATCGTCCTGTGCCCGCTCGTGGGCCTGGTGCTGGGGGACCTGCAGACTGGTCTTGCCGTCGGCGCCAGCCTGGAGCTGCTGTTCATGGGTTCGGTTTCCATCGGCGCCTACGTGCCGCCTAACGAAACCATCGGCGGCGTGCTCGCCTGCGCGTTTGCCATTCAGCTCGGTCAGGGTACCGAGACGGCCATCGCGCTCGCCATGCCCATCGCTGTCCTTTCGCTGACGATCGGCAACATTACTAGTGCCTTGTTCACCGTGTTTGTCGATATGGCAGACAGGTTCGCCCTCAAGGGAAACCTTAAAGGCATTTACGCCGTTCATTGGGGCATGGGTCTTTGGGGCTGCCTTGAGTATTTCCTGCTGTGCGGCGGCGCCTTCTATCTGGGCTCCGATGCCATCCAGGGCCTGCTCGACTTCGTCCCGTCCTTCATCATTGATGGTTGCGGCGTTGCCGCCAACATCCTGCCGGCCATGGGCTTCGCCATGCTCGGCCGCCTGGTGCTCACCAAGCAGCTCGTGCCCTTCTACTTCCTGGGCTTCCTGCTGTGCTCCTACGCCAACGTGCCCGTCCTGGGCGTCGCCCTGATCGCCATCATCATCGGCATCGACAAGTTCGACCTGCTCGGCCTGGGCGGAGCCCAGCCCCAGCTCTCCGCGGAAGGGGATGAGGACGATGACTTCTAGTCCCGAGAACAAGATCACGCGCTCCGACCTCGTCAAGAGCGCCGTCAACGTCGGCGCCCTGGGCATGGAGTTCTCCTGGACCTACTACAAGCAGATGAACATCGCCTTCTGCCTGATGGTCGCCAACATGCTCAAGAAGATCTACGCCGGCCGCCCCGACGACTACGCCGCGGCCCTGCACCGCCACTGCGCGTTCTTCAACATCACCGTCCAGTTTGCCCCGTTCGTCGGCGGCATCGCGATGGCCATGGAGGAGAAGGTCGCCCGCGGCGAGATCGAGCCCGAGAGCGTCAACGACGTCAAGGCCGCCCTCATGGGTCCGCTGTCCGGCATCGGCGACTCCATCTTCCTGTCGACGCTGCGCGTGGTCGCCGCCGCGGTGGGCATCAGCCTGTGCCAGGCCGGCAACCCCTTCGGCCCCATCGCCTTCCTGCTCATCTACAACGTCCCCGGCTTCGCGCTGCGCATCTGGGGCGCCGTCAAGGGCTACGAGCTGGGCGTGGGCTTCCTGGACGAGGCCCAGAGGACCGGCCTCATGCAGAAGATCATGACCTGCGTGGGAATCGTGGGCGTCATGGTCGTGGGCGCCATGTGCAAGGACATGTTCTGGGCCAGTATCCCGGTGGCCATCGGCTCGGGCGAGGACGCCCAGACCCTCCAGGACATCCTGGACGGCATCATGCCCGGCATGCTCGGCATGATCGCCTTCTGGCTGTACTACTGGCTGCTGTCCAAGAAGATCAACCCCATGGTGCTGATCGTGGCCACCATGGTCGTGGGCATCATCGGCGCGTTCTTCGGCGTGCTGGCGTAAGGGCCCGGCTGCATAGATTTTCGTTGCAACCTGGAAAGGGGATGGAGCAGGCCTATGCTCTCCATCCCCTTTTTGTATAGAAGGAGTTCGTATGTTCGCGAAGGGTCGCGAAGCAATGCGCCTGACGCCGGCAGAGGTCAGGCTGATTCTTATTGAGTCCCTGCAGTGGTGCGCCAACAACGCGGTCTACTTTTTGGGGCTTATCGGTGCGGCCACGTATGATCTGGCCGGCACGGCCTTTTTGGTTGCCGCCATTACGCTCGCGCGCAATCTTATGACGTCGGTGGGCAATATGGTGTCGGGCTCGGTCATCGATCGCTTTGGACCGCGCCGGACGTCGTTTGTGACGTGCGTGATTACGGCAGTGCTATCGCTTGGCGTGGGGTTAGCGCCGTTGTCTGTCCCCGGGCTTGTGTTTGCCGCGTGCGTCTTGGGACTTGCGGGCGGCTTTATCAACACCTGCACGCATGCGTTTCCGGGATACCTGGAGTCGACCACCGAGGGTCGTACCCGCGTGAACGGCCTCATGGTGTTCTACAGCAATATCGCCTATACCGCTGGCCCGCTGCTCGGCGGTGCCATCGTGAGCTGTTTTGCCACGCAATCGGTTTATCTGCTCATGGCGGGCATGATGGGTGTGGCGGCCGTGCTCTCCTTGGGCTGTCACGAGTGTGTTGCTCCCGCAAAAGGGGAGAAGCCGAAGGGCGGTATTCTGGGCGGCATGGCCGAGGGTGCGCGACTTACGTTTCGCGACCACGACTTGCGCCTCATCTTTATCTCGGGCTTTTTGGGTTTCTTTGCGTTTGGCGCGTTCGATTCGCTGGAGTCGTTGTTCTACCGTGATGTACTCAACGTGGATATCGTCTGGCTGGGCTGGTTGTCCTCGGTCGTGGGCCTCACTTCCTCGGTGGGTGCGTTCATCCTGACCAAGCTTTCTGCTCGCCATGTCAACCTGCGATTGCTGCTCGGCGCGCTCATGGCCGTGGGCATTGGGTCCATGGTGTACGTGGGCACCGATATGCTGGGGGTCGCGATTATCGGTCAGGCGATTAACGGTCTGGCCTGGGGGTTCCTGGAGCCGCTGCAGATGATCTTGATTCAGGAGCGTGCCGACATCAAATACCTGGGGCGCATTACCGGCTTTGTGCGTTTTGGCCTGATGAGCGCCGGCGTGCTGCCGCTGCTGGCGGCTCCTTTTTTGGCGGAGGCTTTGGGCGTCCAAGCGGTGCTATTTGGGGCATCGACCATTATTGCGCTGGTAGGAACGCTGTTCTTTGTCACACAAGGGAGGCGCCAGAGGTGTTAGCTATACATTCAATTCTAATTTAATACCACTCACCAGAGAATTTCGACCGTTCACCGAGGATTGGAACAGATTGATAAGTGGTATTAAAAACACCTTAGGTGTATGTCTATAATTGGTATTGAAAAGAAACGCGATGTATAGAGTCGCGTGCAGGACAGAAAGGAAAAGCCATGAAGGAAACCGAGAAGATCGAGATCATGCACTTTAGCCAGGAGGGCTATCTCGAGGACGGCAAGAACGTCTATGAGACCGGCAAGAAGATGATCGAGCTCGCCGACAAGGTCGCCGACGAGGGCTACGACGCCGTGTTCCTGATGGGCGTCGGCGGCACCTGGGACGAGCTCA
>USLO01000086.1 GCA_900555515.1 uncultured Collinsella sp. | reverse complement strand
ATGGCCCTCGGGGAGGACGCCTCCGCCCTCATGGACGCGTTCGGGATAGAGGAGCTGGCGCCCGGCGAGCTCGACCTGACGCCCGGCTGCATCGACAGGGCCAGGGCCGCGAGGGGCGAGGGGCCGCTGGCGGGATAGGCGGCGGTCCGGGACATGGGCCGGGGGGCCCGTTGCGCTGAGTCCGGAACGGCTGCGCGGCGGGCTGGCGGAGCATGCGGCGGCGGCATGGGGCACCGGCCTCCATAGCCTCTCCACCTGCGGAAACGAGGTGACGGCCAGGTGCCGGGAGCTATTTCCGCGTTGCGCTAGCTGCGGAAACGCGGGACCCGTTCAGGCTGTTGCATTGAGATTGAAAATCAACCCATTGTGGAATTCGGGGGCTTTGTCATATCCATCTCAAAAGTGCCTGCTGCCGCGATTTGGCTGTCGCATAATGCAAGGCCATTGCGGTATCGAGCTATGGAAAGACGCCTGCGGAATTGTTCTACCGATAAGCGGACAAGCCTCCAGCTGGTGCCTTCGCCGTGGTAAGGTAAGCCGAATTGCTTCCAGACTGTTTCGGGGGAGTGGAATGAGCAAAGAGTGTGTCGAGCAGGTCGAAGGCGCAGGGGCTTCGGTGCCGATGACCGATATATCGAACATTGATGTGCCCGAGGGCACCGACGAGCTCAGCCGCAACACCCGTCGCGCCTGGCGCGAGCGCCTTAACGATGCGTCGTCGCGCAAGATAATCACGGGCGTCTTGGCTACGCTGGTGGGCGGTTCGTTTTGGGGCTTCTCGGGCACCAGCGCGAGCTTTCTGTTCGATACCTACCACGTCGACACCTTGTGGCTTATGAGCGTGCGTCAGATTCTCGCCGGTCTACTCTTTATGGCCGTGGTTGTTACGCGCGACCGCGAGCGCTTGATTAAGCTCTGGACCACACCTGCCGATCGCAAGCAACTGCTGCTCTTTACCGCCTTTGGCCTGCTGTTCAACCAGTTTTGCTATCTTTCGGCCGTGCGCCTGACGAACGCCGGAACCGCGACGGTGCTCCAGTGCCTGCAGCTCGTTATCATCATGGGCTACGCCTGCGTGACCGATCGCCGCATGCCGCGTACTCGCGAAGTCATCGGCATTGGCCTGGCTCTGGGTGGAACCTTTTTAATTGCCACCGGCGGCGACCCTACCAGCCTGAATATCTCGCCGCTTGGCCTGGCAGCAGGTCTTATGTGTGCGGTCAGCGCCGCGTGTATGGCGGTGATTCCCGCCAAGATCCTGCCCGAATACGGCAGCCCCATCGTCACGGGCTCGGCAATGCTCACGGCGGGCGTGGTCTCGTGCGTCTTCGTGCGGCCTTGGGCGCATATGCCGGCGCTCGACGCCGCCGGCGTCGAGGCGCTCGCGGTGTTCGTGGTTATCGGCTCGTTTTTTGCTTACATGCTCTATATGCAGGGCGTTAAGGACATCGGCTCGGTGCGTGCGAGCCTCATCGGAACTGTGGAGCCGGTTTCGGCGACCATCACCAGCGCCGTTATGCTGGGCACGGTGTTTTTGCCGACCGACCTTATCGGCTTTGCCATGATCATCGTGATGATGTTCCTCACGGTGTAGCTGGCGCCGCCGCCAAGACGGAAAAGGTGTTGTGCCGCATTTTCGCCAATTGATGTCCGTGTCTGGAGTTTAGCTGTCGATGCTCAAAATGCCATAAACTAGTAACGTTATGGACTTTTTCATTGCGACTCAATTGCGAGGATTTCTTTATGGCTGGTAATCACTTTAAGGGCAGCGATAGCGGCCGTCCTGCAGTTCCGCCGCGTCCGAACGGGGCTGGTAAGGCCGGCACGCCGGGCGGCGCTGGACAGGGCGGTTCCGGTAAGCGCGTGTCCCCGGGCGAGACGGCGATGTTTACCGCTCTGTACGAGCAGTCTCAAAAGGCAAAAAAGACCGGCCGTGCAAGAGGGAATGTCTTCGCGGGCGGTGCAACCTCCGCGTCGCAGCCGAGCGGGGCTCCTTCGGTGCCTGCGAACAACGCAGGTGCTGCCAACGCCGCGAATGCTGCCGGCAACGTTAATGCCGGCAAGGCCGCCAACAATACTCCCTCTGCTGGTGGCGCGGGGCTTACGGGTAACCTTGGCACGATTTACACCGGCGCCTCCGAGACTGGCACGTTCGCCCGCCTGGATGATAGCGGTGCCGAGTTTGCGGGCTCGGGTTCCAAGGAAGATTATTACGATTTTGGCTTGAACTACGGTAGCGACGCTTCGTCGAGTTCGACCTCTGACGGTCTGGTCCGTCATCGCCATCGCAAGGGCGAGCGCAAAAAGTGTCACACTGGCGCCATTATTGCCGCTGTGGTCGTGGTGCTTCTCGTTGCGCTTGGCGCAAGCGGCTTTATGCTGCTTAACTCGGCAAAGACCGTAAAGAGCGAAGCGAAGGAGGCTGTCGAGATCGTCGGTGGCCTTAAGGACAAGGTCACGTCGGGCGATTTTTCGACGCTGCCTGACGACGCGAAGAAGATCGATGAGCTCTGCGACAGCATGAAGGCGGAGACTTCGAGCCCGCTGTGGACGGCGGCTTCGTTTATCCCGGTGTATGGCAGTGACATCAACGCAGCCCGCACCATGATTGATGCCCTGTCCGATGTCTCGAGCAACGCGCTGGTTCCCATGGCCGATAACCTTTCGCAGGCCACGCCCGGCAAGCTGTTCCAGGACGGTATGATTAACGTATCCGCGCTGCAGGCGGTCGCCGATTCGCTTTCCAGCAGCTCGAAGGTGTTCAAGAGCGCCAACGAGAAGATCCAGGGCATTGGCGATACTCATATTTCCCAGGTGACTGAGCTGGTCGATAAGGCCAAGGACGGCTTTGCCACCCTCAACGGCGCGGTTGACGCGGCGGAGAAGGTCGCCCCCGTCCTTCCCCAGATGCTCGGCGCCAACGGCCAGACGCGCAACTACCTTGTGTACGCCATGAACAACGTCGAGATTCGTGCCTGCGGCGGCTTTGGCGGTTCGCAGGGCCTGATTTCGGTCACCGACGGCCAGATGTCGATTGGCGAGTTTGTTCCCCGCATTGGACTCAGCGAGGATGAGGCAGTCGAGAGCGTTGACGAAGAGGATGAGGCGCTGTTCGGCAACCACAGCAACCTGTACAACTCGGGCAATACCTATTCGCCTGATTGGCCCCGCAACTCGCAGCGTGTCGCCGCGCTGTGGAAGTCCCAGTATGGGCAGGACGTTGATGGCGTCGTCGGCATCGATCCGGTGTTCTTGCAGTACCTGCTGGGCCTTGTCGGTAATGTCTCGCTGCCTGATGGTACGGTCGTCGACGGTACCAACGCGGCGAAGGTTCTCATGCACGATGTGTATTGGAACTATCCGGTCGAGGAATCGGACGGCATCTTTGCGGCTGTTGCCAGCGCCGCCTTCGACAAGATTCTCGGTGGCATCGGTGACGTCGACGTTACAAAGCTTGTCGGTGCATTCGAGCGCGGTGCCGAAGAGGGCCGTCTGATTGCTTGGATGAGAAACGATGATGAGCAGAATGCCATCAAAGAGACGGGCATTGACGCTTCGCTGCCCGATCCGGATGATCCGAGTGCCGATCCCGTTGCCGGCGTTTACTTTAACAACCTGAGCTTCTCCAAGCTCGACTGGTATCTGAACGCCGACACGCAGATCGGCCAGGGCATCAAGAACGGCGACGGCACGTGCTCGTATCGCATCACCGTTACCCTGACGAACATCATGACGCAGGAGGAGGCAGGCAAGCTGCCCGACTACGTTGCGGCGAGCGCACCCGATGCCGCGCGTGACGACGAACGCCTGAATGTCTCGTTGTTTGCCCCGACGGGCGGCAACATCAGTGACCTTACGGTTGAGGGCACACAGTTTGGTCTTGGCGCCGCTACGTGGCATGGAATCCCCTTCTATTCGGGTACCGTTGACCTGCATGCTGGCGAGACGACGACGATCACGTATACGCTGACCACGTCGGCCGAGGCGGGGGACAAGCCGCTTACGCTGCGTCAGACTCCTACATGCCAGGCGGCTCGCGACAGCGCGTCGGCGTAGGGTTTTTCTGGTAGCGCAGATAATCGAGTACCATTTTGGGGCGGACAGGCAATCTGTCCGCCCCTATTTTGTAAGGAGAGCGCATGAAGTACTTTGGCACCGACGGCTTTCGCGGTGAGGCCAACGTTGGGCTGACGGTAGAGCACGCTTATAAGATTGGCCGTTTTGTGGGCTGGTATTACGGCGCCAACCGCAGTGCTAAGGCGCGCGTCATCGTGGGCAAGGACACACGCCGCTCGAGCTATATGTTTGAGGCGGCGCTGGTGAGCGGCCTGGTCGCGAGCGGTGCGGACGCCTATATGCTGCACGTGATCCCCACGCCGGGCGTGGCGCATCAGACCGTGGAGGGCTGCTTCGATTGCGGCATCATGATCAGTGCGAGCCACAACCCGTTTTGCGATAACGGCATTAAGCTCGTCAACAGCGACGGCTTTAAGATGGACGAGGACGTGCTGGAGCTCATCGAGGACTATATCGATGGCAAGAGCGAGGTGCCGCTGGCAACGGGCAATCACATCGGCGCCACGGTGGACTACATGCAGGGCCGCAACCGCTACATTGCTTCGCTCATCGCCAGCGCGAACTTTTCGCTGCAGGGTGTCAAGATCGGTATTGACTGCGCCAACGGCTCGGCTTCCTCGGTGGCCAAGCCGGTGTTTGACGCGCTGGGCGCCGACGTGCGCGTGATCAATGCCGCGCCCGATGGCTTTAACATCAACGTCGATTGCGGCTCCACGCATATGGAGCGCCTGCAGCGCCATGTGGTGGAGCAGGGCCTGGACGTGGGTTTTGCCTACGATGGCGATGCCGACCGCTGCCTGGCTGTGGATGAGCGCGGTCGCGTGGTAGACGGCGACCAGATCCTGTACGTGTGCGGCGTGTATCTGAACAAGCACGGGCGACTCTCGGGCGGTACCGTGGTGCCGACGATTGCCAGCAACTTTGGCCTGGTCAAGTCGCTGGAGCTTGCCGGTCTGAGCGCCGTGACCAGCGGCGTGGGCGACCGTCACGTGTATGCCAAGATGCGCGAGGGCGGCTACAGCCTGGGTGGCGAGCAGACGGGCCATACGATCTTTGGCGATATCGAGCGCACGGGCGACGGCATTATGACCTCGCTGCGCGTGATGGAAGTGATTCGTGCCGAGCGCGAGACGCTCTCGCAGCTCACGGCTCCGTGCAAGCTGCTGCCGCAGGCGCAGGTGGCCGTGCACGTGGCGGACAAGGACGCCGCGCTCGAGAACATGGGCGTGCAAAACGCCATCGCCGAGGCCGAGGCTGCGCTGGCAGGCGAGGGCCGCGTGCTCGTACGCAAGAGCGGAACCGAGTCGGTTATCCGCGTGCTGGCCGAGGCGCCCGACCAAACATCCGCCGATGCCGCCATGAAGCGCATCGCCGCCGCGCTGGAAGCTCTGTAAGGTAGTCATTGGGGACGTTCTTAAACGACTAGGTGGAAAGGGGACGCTGCGGATTGGTTCCGCGGCGCCCCCTTTGCGTTGGCGTGTCGGTTATGCCTTACAGCTCGTAGAGCGTGGTGAACTTGTCCTGCAGGTAGCTGCAGTAGTAGCGGGCATCGAACGCCATGCCGCAGGCGCCCTTGATGAGCTCCGGCGCGTCCTTGGCGCGGCCCCACTGCCAAATGTGCTCGCCCAGCCAGGCGCGGACGGGTGTCAGGTCGCCGCTCGCGCAGGCGCCGGTAAGGTCGATGCCGTCGCGGCACATGGCCGGCACAAACATGGCGTCGTAGGCGCTGCCCAGCGCATAGGTGGGGAAGTAGCCAAACGAGCCGCCGCTCCAGTGCGTATCCTGCAGGCAACCACGCGTGTCGTCGGGAACCGGAATGCCCAGGTACCTATCCATGAAGCGATTCCAAAGAGCGGGGATATCCTTGGCTGTGGCCTCGCCGGCAAACAGCATGCGCTCGATCTCGTAGCGCACCATAACGTGCAGCGGATAGGTGAGCTCATCGGCCTCGGTGCGGATCAACGACGGCTGCGCGATGTTAACGGCGTGGTAGAGCGTGTCCTCGTCGACGTCGCCGTAGACCTCGGGTGCGTGGCGGCGCAGCACCTCGAGCAGCGGTCCCATAAAGGCGCGGCTGCGACCCACGGTGTTCTCGAAAAAGCGGCTCTGGCTCTCGTGGATGCCCATGGAGGTGCCGCCCTCAAGACAGGTACGCGCATAGGCGGGATTGACGCCCAGCTCGTACATGGCGTGTCCCGCCTCGTGGATGATGCTGTAGACGTTGGAGATGCAATCGTCCTCGTAGATGTGTGTCGCGATGCGCGCGTCACCCACGGCAAAGCCCTCGCTAAACGGGTGCTCGGTAAAGGCAAGCGTGGTGTCGTTCAGGTTCAGGCCGACGAGCTTCATAAGGTCGAAGCTCATGGCGCGCTGGGCGGCCTCGGGCACGCGGGCGTGCAAAAAGTCGGCATCGGGCTGCTGGCCGCGCTCGTCGATGGCGTGCACGAGCGGCACGACCGTCGTCTTGACCTCATCGCAAAACGCATCGAAGCTCTTGGCGGAAAGGCCGCGCTCGTACTGGTCGAGCCAAACGTCGTATGGGTCGCGCTTGGGGTCCATAAGTTCGGCCTGATGCTTAAGTTGGGCGACGATCCTATCCACATAGGGCTCAAAGCTCGCCCAGTCATTGGCCGTCTTGGCCTTGTGCCATACGGCATCGGCCTCGCAGGTGAGCCTAGTCCAGGCCTCGGCCTCCTCGGTGGGGATGACGCTTGCCTCGCGCTGGTCGCGACCGAGCACACGGATCTCGTCGAGCAGCTGCGGGTCGTCTACATGTCCGCCTGCAACCGTCTCGCGCGCTAACGAGCGTACGAGCTCAACGGACTTCTCGCTGGTCAGTAGCTTGTGATGCTCGCCGGCAAGCGTGCCCATGGCGTCGGCACGGGCGGCAGCACCGTTGGCAGGAGCAATCGTCGCTCCATCGAACTCGGCAATCTTGAGCAGGTACTCGCGAGTCCACAGCTTGCCCTCGAGTTTGCGGAATTTTTTGACGGCCTTGTCGGCTTTAGCAACCTTGACGCCCTTGGCAGCCTTTGCCACGGCGGCCTTGGCCTTCTTATCGAGTTTCTTTCCCATACCGTATCCTTAATCTCGCAGGCCGAGCGCCGCAGACGGGTGCACGGCCAGTTTGCACAGCTACCTGCCTTGTACCCAGCGCGAACAAAACGGAACGCGGCGATGCACACGTAGAATGTGTTATCCTATAGCCCAATGCGTTGACGGAGAGGGTTTTGCCCGCCGCGTCGCCGGCAAGAGAGGGAAGGTCATGGGCTG
>USLO01000085.1 GCA_900555515.1 uncultured Collinsella sp. | reverse complement strand
CAGGTCGTGCGTCAGTGGACGAGCATCGTCGCCGCTTCCGAGCTCGCTCGTAAGCGCAACGTGAACGATGAGTTCCTGAAGAACTGGATCGACGTCGTCGATTATCAGTAATATCTGAGCGATTTATTTCGCATCGGAGGCACAAGGAAAACCCCGTAGCTCGCATGGGCTGTGGGGTTTTCCTTTTAGATATCGAGGATGCCACAAGATAAAAGGACGGCCCCGCATCTCCCCGATCTGGAGAAATGCGGGGCCGTCCCGTATATCGAACTACAAGCGAAATCGTCGATTAACGGCGTGCTGCCTTCACAAGCTCGGCGACCTTGGCGACGACCTCGTCGATCGCCACATCCTCGCGCTCACCCGTGGCACGGTCCTTGAGCTCAACGGTGCCATTCTTAAGGCCACGCTTACCCAGAACGACCTGATACGGGAAGCCCATAAGGTCGTTGTCGGCAAACTTAAAGCCGGGACGCTCGTCGCGGTCGTCGACGACAACCTCGATACCCTCGGCGCACAGGCCATCAACGATCTGCTCGCAGACGGTAGCGCACTCCTCCTTCTTGGGATCGAGCGGAATCACCGCGACCTCGTACGGGGCAACGGAGACCGGCCAGACAATGCCATGCTCGTCGTTGTGCTGCTCCACGACCGCAGCGAGCGAGCGGGACACGCCCACGCCATAGCAACCCATGATGAGCGGCTTCTCCTTGCCGTCCTCGTCCATAAAGGTGGCACCCATGGCCTCGGAATACTTGGTGCCCAGCTGGAAGACCTGAGAGACCTCGATGCCGCGGGCTGCGGAGAGCGGCTTGCCGCAGTGCGGGCAGGGATCGCCGGCGACAACGGTAACCAGGTCGGCCCACTCGTCAACGGTAAAGTCGCGCTCGGGGCAGGCACCGGTAAAGTGATAGTCGACCTCATTGGCGCCGCAGGCCCACTGCTTGGACTCACGCAGGCTCTCGTCGCAGACCAGACGAATGCCCTCGGGCAGATTAACCGGCCCGATAAAGCCCTTATGCAGACCGTTCGCCTGAAGCTCCTCGTCGGTCATCATGCGATAACCCTTGCCAAAGACATGCTCGGCCTTGCAATCGTTGAGCTCGTGGTCGCCCGGAACAATGGCCACGACGGGCTTACCCTCGGCGTCGATGAGTGCCAGCGACTTGCGCGTACCGTTCTCGGGGAAGCCGAAGAACTTTGCAACGGCCTCGATGGTGCCCATGCCCGGAGTCTCGACCTTGGTAAGCGTACCGTCGCCAGGACCCTCGGTCACGACGACCTTGGTGCTTGCCGCCTCGTCATCGGCAGCAAAGCCGCAATCGTCGCAGTAGACGAGCGAAGCCTCGCCGGCGTCGGCCAAAGCCATGTACTCGACGGAGGTATCGCCACCGATCTCACCGGAGTCGGCAACAACGGGCAGGGCCTTGATATAGCAGCGCTCGCAGATGTTAGCGTAGGCCTGCTTCATCTTGTCATACTCCTCCTGCAGGCTCTCCTGCGTGGCGGAGAAGCTGTAGGCGTCCTTCATGATGAACTCGCGACCGCGCATCAGGCCAAAGCGGGGGCGGAACTCGTCGCGGAACTTATCCTGGATGTGGTAGAGGTTAACGGGTAGCTGCTTGTAGGAGCGCAGCTCATTGCGCACCAGGGCCGTGACGGTCTCCTCGTGCGTGGGGCCCAGGACGAACTCGCGACCGTGACGGTCGTCAAAGCGCACAAGCTCCTTGCCATAGGCGTCGATGCGGCCGGACTCACGCCACAACTCGGCATCGACCATGATAGGCATCATAAGCTCCTGGGCGCCGGCGGCGTCCATCTCGTCGCGCACGATGTTCTCGATCTTGCGAATCGAGCGCCAAGCAAGCGGCAGGTAGGAATATAGACCGGCGGCCTCCTTGCGGATCATGCCGGCACGGAGCAGCAGACGGTGGCTGGCGAGCTCAGCGTCCGCCGGATCCTCTTTAAGCGTCGGCGCATAAAGCTTAGACATATACATTGCTCGGGTCATTTATTTCTCCTCAATAAGCTTGTCGACCTCGGCCATAAGCGCGTCGACAATTTGGTCCTCAGCTACTTTACCAATGATCTGGCCATGCGAAAAGAGCAAGGCCTGACCACGTCCGCAAGCAACGCCCAGATCGGCATCAGAAGCCTCGCCGGGGCCATTAACGGCACATCCCATCACAGCGATCGAAAGCGGCGCAGCATAGTTCTTAAGCCGCTCGGTAACCTCCTCGGCAATGGGAATAAGGTTAACCTGGCAGCGGGCGCATGTGGGGCACGAGACAATCTCGGAGCCATGGCGACGCAGGTCCAACGACTGCAGAATACCCCAGGCAACCGGCGGCTCCTCAACCGGATCGGCTGTGAGCGACACACGCATGGTGTCGCCAATGCCTTCGGAAAGCAAGATACCCAAGCCTACAGAGCTCTTGATGGTGCCCTGGAGCTTGGTCCCCGCCTCCGTCACGCCCAGGTGAAGCGGAACGTGGGGAATCTCACGCGACAGGGCTCGATAGGTATCAAGCGTCGTTTGCACGCTATGGGCCTTGGCCGAAAGCACAATGTTCGTAAAACCGCGGTCCTCAAAGTGCTTGACGAAGCGCTCGCTCGACATCACGAGCTTCTCGGGCTGCGTAAGCTCGTCGCGCTCAGCGATATCCTGCTCGAGTGAGCCGGCGTTGACACCGATGCGAATCGCGCACCCAGCGGCGCCCGCGGCATCGATGACGGCATCGACCTTAGCCCAATCGCCGATATTGCCGGGATTGATGCGAAGCTTGGCGGCACCAGCCTCGACGGCGCCGATGGCGAGCTTATGGTTAAAGTGAATATCGGCGACGATCGGCACCGGAGACTCGGCACAGATGATGCGGAAACCCTCAAGCGCGGCCTCGGTGGGCACGCTCACACGCACGATATCGCAGCCAGCCTGCGCCAACGCGCACACTTGCGCAAGCGTTGCCTGGGCGTCAGCGGTATCGGTGCAGGTCATGGATTGGACCACCACCGGCGCGCCGCCACCGATCTGCACACCGCCCACATGCACGGGGCGCGTCAACTCGCGAGGCAAAGGATGGGATAAAGACAATCCAAACACTCCCCTACAGGATAAATCGAAGGACGTCGGAACGAAGCATATAGACAAACAGCAGCGCAAAGAGCGCGATGCCCACATAGCTCACAATCGTCTGGACCTTGAGCGGAAGCTCGCGGCCAGCAATCTTTTGAATGATCTCGATGACCAGCTTGCCGCCATCGAGTGGTGGGATGGGCAGCAGGTTCATAAAGCCAAGCGAGAACGAAATGAGGGCGGCAAACGAAAGGAACGTGGCAGGGCCGGCAGCAGCAGCCTGTGAGGACATAACGCTAATGCCCACGATCGAAGAAGACTGATCGAGAATCTCCATCGTATGCTGCGGCTGGAGCAGGCGCATCACGCCCTCCGCTGTCTGCACGACATAGGAGAACGAAAGGCGAGCCGACGTGATGGGGTCTAAACGGACCACCTGCGTAGAGGCATACACACCTAGGCGCTCGTCCTCTTTGAGCGCAACCGAGGTCGAATGCTGCTTGCCGTCGCGCTCATACTCAATGGCGATATCGTCCTTACCGGCGGCCTTGCCGATGGCATCGTAAACGTCCATCCAGGTAGAGCACGATACTCCGTCAACCGAAAGGATCGCGTCGCCGCCCTCGATACCCGCCTTGGCGGCAATAGACCCCTCGTCAACCTGACCGATCACGTTGGTATCCATCGGCACGGTGACACCCGCAATAGAGTAGATGCTCATAAGCAGCAAAAAGCCCGTCAGGATATTGACGAGAATGCCCGCGAGCAGCATAAAGGCGCGCTTGAGAAAACCCTGGCCCAGATAGGTATGCGAACGCTCTTGCGCAAGGAACTCGGCTTCGCCGCACGGCAGCTCCCACACATCGCCCTCGGTAGTCGCATGCTCTCGATCGAAACGGCGGCCGTCAAAGGTGGTGTAACCCGCCGCATCTCGTGGCAGCGTCTGATACTTGGCGGGATAGTAGCTCGGCGAGGGCTTCTCCCCTTCCTCATACCAAGGCGCGATAGAGCCCCAACCCAAGAGCAAGGCGCATGCCTCGAGCACAACCTCCTCGGACAGCTCGAGTTCGGCGGCAAGGTCGGCCACGGTCACGCGACCATGACGATAGATAGCCGCGAGCACGCGATCGGCGCACGAGACGTCGGTCGGATCCATACCGCAGATGGCAGCGTAGCCACCCAGCAGCAGCGGGGTCACACCAAACTTAGTTCCAATGCGGCGCGACGTGTAATGGATGTCAAAGCGGCACGGCAGGCCCAAAAAGAACTCGGTCACACGGACGCCGCAGGCACGCGCCGCCAAAAAGTGGCCGCCCTCGTGCAAAAACACGAGGACGGAAAGCATCAGCAGGCCCCAAAAGACCGATGAGAGAACGCTCAGAACAGTATCCATAAAACGAAAAAGCAATCCTTATGGGTTAGGAACGGGCTGCGGCGAGCACCTGCGCAGCCTTTTCACGCGCCCACGCATCGATGTCGCGAAGCTGCTCAAACGAATCGACTGCCTGCATATCGTGGGCATCCATGCAGGATTCCACAATGCGATCGATATCGGTAAAGCTGCAGCCATCGTGCAGGAAGGCATCGACGGCGACCTCGTTGGCGGCATTGAGCACGCACGGCATGGTGCCACCCGTCCTGCCGGCACGTTCGGCCAGTGCCAGACAGCGGAAGGTATCCATGTCGGCAGCATCAAACGTGAGCTGCCCCAGCTCGCGGAAATCAATACGAGGCGCCGGGGTATCCCAACGCTCGGGATACGAGAACGCGAACTGGATGGGAATACGCATGTCGGAAGCACCGAGATGCGCCATCACGGAGCCGTCGGCGAACTCGACCATAGAGTGAATCTTAGACTGACGCTGTACGACCACGTTAATGAAATCGAGGTCGCAGTTAAACAGATGCATGGCCTCAATGCGCTCCAGGCCCTTGTTCATGAGGGTGGCGGAGTCGATGGTGATCTTGGCACCCATAGCCCACGTGGGATGCGCGAGGGCGTCGGCACGCGTCACGCGATCGAGCTCGTCGCGCGTGCGGCCAAAGAACGGACCGCCCGAGCAGGTGAGCCAAATACAATGAGCCTCGCGCGGGTTCTCCCCCAGATAGCACTGGTAGATGGCGGAGTGCTCAGAGTCGACTGGAATAAGCTGGCCCGGTTGCGCCAACGGCATCAGCAGATCGCCACCGACGACGAGGGACTCCTTGTTGGCAAGGGCAAGGCGCTTATTCGAGGTCAAGGCCGCATGGCTCGCCTCGAGACCGGCGGCGCCCACAATAGCGACAAGCACGCAGTCGACATCGTCGCGACGCGCGAGCTCGCAAACCGCCTGCGCACCAACGCCGAGCTTCGTTCCCTCGGGCAACTCCTGCAGCACGGCATCATCGCCATGAGCGACATCGGCCACGGCAACCGCCGGAACCGAGAACTCGCGGGCAGCGGCAACGAGCTCGGAGGTACTGGAGTTAACGGACAGCGCCGTCACCTGCAGGCGATCGAATTGCTGGCGGCACACATCGAGCGCCTGGGTGCCGATAGAGCCCGTACAGCCCAGAATGGCAACACGGAGGCGTCCATCGGAGCCATATGTCGTCTGGAAGGACATTACAGCACGCCTCCGATCATCAACATCAGCTGCGCGGTGATGCAACCGAAGATAAGCGAATCGCTACGATCGAGCATGCCGCCATGGCCCGGGATAAGGTTGCCGGAATCCTTGACGCCCACACCGCGCTTGATGCGCGACTCGATAAGGTCGCCGATAACGCCCAGAATGGACACGACCACGCCGCACAGCAGCGCATAGGGCAGACTGAGCTTGTAGAAGTGCGTCGCCCACAGGATGAGCCAAATCAAAACCGAGCCCAGGATGCCGCCGACAAACCCCTCCCAGCTCTTTTTGGGAGAGATCTTGGGAACCATCTTGTGCTTGCCGATACGGCTGCCCACGATGTAGGCAAACGAATCGGAGACCCAAAGGGACGCACAAACGCCCACCGAAAGCAGGGCGCCGGCAAAACCGGGCACGGCATCGCGCAGCAGCACGATAGCCGACAGCATAAAGCCAGTGTAGATGGGACCCATGAGCGTCACGGCCACATCAGAGATGCGGGTACGCGGCGACCAGACATACCAAATGCCCACAGCGAGCATCAGGGCAAAAAGCAGGGCATTCAGCAACATCGAATCGCCCAACGCCGACAGCGGAAAGAGTACGGCGGCAGCGATACCCATGCGCTCGTTAGCCATCTTGCCATCGAGCCTCGTCATACGGAAAAACTCATAGCAGCACAGACCGCTCATGACAGAAACAAAGATGGCCGTGGGGACGATGCCCAAAACCAGGCACAGGATAAAGACAACGGCGTAGACGATACCGGCGGCGGCGCGGGTGATAAAGCCAGCCAGCCACGAACCGGTGCCATTCTTTGCTGCAGGCGCTCCCGCAGCGGCAGCCTTGCGCGCAGGCGCCGCGGAAACTGGCGTCTTAGGAGCAGATGCCTTGGGACGATCGGACACGATTAAGCCTCCTCGGTCTTGCTCAGTCCACCAAACCTACGGTCACGGCCCTGGTAGGCCAAAATGGCGTCGACAAGGCCCCAGCGATCAAAGTCAGGCCAATAGGTATCGGTGACGTAGAATTCGGAATAAGCCACCTGCCACAGCAGATAGTTCGAAAGACGCAGCTCACCAGAAGTGCGAATCACAAGCTCAGGATCGGGAAGGCCAGCGGTATAGAGGTGGGAAGCCACCATGTCGTCATCAATTGCGGCAGGATCGATCTTACCGGCGGCAGCGTCGAATGCGATCTGACGGACAGCGCGGGTAATCTCGGCACGCGCGCCGTAGTTGACGGCAAGCGCCAGCGTCATACCGGTGTGATCGGCGCACTCGGCAAGACCGCGTTCAAAAACGTCGCGGGTCTTCTTGGGCAGCGCGGAAATGTCACCCAAAAAGACAACACGCACGTTTTCGCGCTTCAGAAGCGGCAGCTCGTCGATGAACGTCTTAGCAAACAGATGCATCAAGACGTTGACCTCATGCTGCGGGCGGTTCCAATTTTCGGTAGAAAACGCATAGGCCGAAAGCACGTCGACGCCCAGGCGCACGCAGGCGGTAATGATCTCGCGAAGGGAGACAATACCCGCCTTGTGGCCCTCGGTGCGTGCAAGACCGCGCGACGTAGCCCAACGACCGTTGCCGTCCATGATGCACGAGATATGGTGCGGAATGTTATTGAGGTCAAGGTCGGAAAAACCGACGCCCGCAGGGGCGTCGGCAAAGTACTCGACCAGTTTATGCTCGTC
>USLO01000084.1 GCA_900555515.1 uncultured Collinsella sp. | reverse complement strand
AGAGCTCTATACTTTAGTCACGGAGCAACTCGTCCCAGAGAGAGGAATACTATGGCAGAGCAGCAGCTTATCGGAGCGCTCGAGGCCGGTGGCACCAAGATGGTCTGCGCCACGGGCTATGCGGACGGTACGGTCCTAAAGCGCGAGCAGATCGCGACCACGACCCCGCAGGAGACCGTTGAGGCCGTCAACGCGTGGTTTGCCGACAAGGGCATCGCCGCGCTGGGCATCGGCGCCTTTGGCCCCACCGCAGTCAACCCTGCCTCGCCCCAATACGGCAAGATCCTGGAGACGCCCAAAACGGCATGGCGCTACTTTGACCTGCTGGGCACTATCCAAAACGAGCTCAATATCCCCTGCGGCTACGACACCGACGTCAACGTCGCCTGCCTGGGCGAGGTCACCTTTGGTTGCGCCCAGGGCCTCACTGACGTTGTGTATCTGACCATCGGTACCGGCGTGGGCGCTGGTGTACTCTCGGGCGGCCAGCTTGTGCACGGCATGATGCATCCCGAGGCCGGCCACATCCTGGTCACGCGCGACCTGCGCGACACCATCGGCGAGCATAGCGCCTGCCCCTTCCACGACAACTGCCTCGAGGGCCTCATCGCAGGTCCCGGCGTCAAAAAGCGCTGGGATGGCAAGAGCGCCGGAGACATGGCCGATGACCCGGAGGCCATGGACCTGCTCGCCGGCTATCTGGCACAGGCACTCATGACCTACACGCTGTGCTACGCGCCGCAAAAGATCATCATCGGCGGCGGTGTGGCCGACCACACCCCCATCGTGCCGCTCGCACGCAAAAAGTGTGCCGAGATGCTCAACGGCTATATCGTCACGCCCGAGGTCAACGACATCGATAACTACATCGTCAACAACAGCCTCGAGGGCAAGCAGGGCATTATGGGTTGCCTGGCCCTGGGCGCACAGGCGCTTCAGTAGCAGACGCACCCACAGGGCGTGGCGCGCCCGGCAAATCCGACCTACGGAACGATGCCACCACGCCCCATATAAGCCCTCTAATAAAAAAGGCCGCTTAGGACCAAACATACGTCCTAGGCGGCCTTTTTGGCACATATGAGCGATCGTAGTAGATATCGGAGCACAACGCCCGTTGCCGCTCCACAGCAGTCGATCATCACATCGGTGATCATGCCGGCGCGTCCCGGCACAAAGAGCTGAATCGTCTCGTCGATCGAGGGAATCAGCAGCAGGAACACCGCCGTGGGCAGCAGCACGTCAAAGGTGCGCCGGCCCTCAAAATCAAAGGCGTGCGTTGCCAGGATGCCGAGCACCATATACTCGGTAAAATGCGCGCACTTGCGAACAACAAAGTTGGTCACCCATTCATATGGAAGTCCCACGCCGTGCAGGAAACCGCGGATAGCTTCCATGACCGTTAGGCTCAGCGAGCCCGACCCCGAGCCGGGAACCAGCGAATTGCCCCAGATCAAGAGCGCCATCAGGCAGGTTACAACCGCCCATTTTCGATTGATCTTAACCATGCAGAAGTTATGCCTCCGCGCGGAGCGGCGCGAAGCTGGCGGTACCGCCCTCGATAACGCTCAGATAAGCACGGCCCGTACGCTTGGCGGTAGAGGACTGCAGGCGCTCGATCTCTTCCTCGAGGATCTGATTGACGCGCTCGTGACGACGGTTTTCCATAATGCCGGCGGCAATAGCCTCGGCCCGCTCGATGCTCTCGCGCGAGATACGGGCGGTATCCTCGGGGAGCACAGCGCTGTGACGGCCGACATAGGCGGGGGCAGCAGACTGAGGGGCAGCGACGGGAGCGGGCGCTACAACAGGAGCGGGCTCGTCAATCTCATCCAGAATCGCGGTGGCGGCGGCCCACATGTCCTCGTGGCCCGAATAATCGGCCATGGGGACATCGACCTCGAGCGAGGCGTCCGGAAGGTCGCCGGTGTCGATGCGATCTTGGGCATCAATCGATGCGGTGATGGCTGCAGGCTCATCGAGGTCATCGAGATCGATGTCCGCGGCACCGGAGATGATAGGCATGCTGGCGAGGTTTGCATTGTACGGCGCAGCCTCGGCCGCCTGCTGCTGGGCAGGAGCGCCCCACAGTGAGCTTTCGGCGGCACGGCGGGCGGCAACGGCCTCCTCGTCCGCGGCCATGGCTTCATCAACGTACGAATTGTCGGCAGAAGCGTTCGCGTCCGCCGAGGTAGCGCTGTAAGCGTTATTGGCTGCCGCGTTGGCAACGAGTGCCACGAAAGCCGCCGTGCTGCCCGCAGGGGCGGCCTGGGAGCCAGATACGGCGCGTGCCGCGGCGGCGATGTCGTCGCGATTGAAGGAGCCGGTCTGCCCGCCGTTGGTGAGCTCGTCGATGGCGACTTGATAGACGTCGCGCGAGTGTGCAGGGTCGCAGCTCACCGGCGAATCGTCGTCGAGCATACTGTCGATCATGGACCAAGCCTCGTCCTCGTCCATAGCATCTGCGGCTCGAGCGATGGTAGGGACACCATCATCGGTATGACGGCGCTGGAACGCACCAGTCAGGCCGGAAAGGAATGCCGAGGTAGACTGCTCCGCCTGAGCCTGAGAAGCAGAAGCCGCAGCGTAAGGAGTCGCATCCTGCTGCTGAGCTGGAATCGAGGCGGTCTTGAACTCGCTTTGATGCTGATTGAGATTGGCGGCACCGCCCATGGCATCGGGCTGGAACAGACGCTCTTCACGCTGCGCACGGTACTCGGAGATACCCAGCGAGGCGGCATAGATACCCACGCCCGCCACCGCACCCACGGCGAAGGGAACCGCACCCGCCACGACCGTCTCGTTCACCGACGAAAACGGCAGCGTCGCGGCATACATAACCACGGGAGCGGCAAGGCCAATCCCGCACGAAAGTCCGGCAAGGACTGCTCGTTGTGTTGCATCAGAAGAAGCCATGAGCTCTCCCCATCTTCCAGCACCCAAATCGCATCATTCAGTTGGCTGCGCGAGAGAAGATGAAGCGGGGCTATGCCCCAAAGCAACGGTATATGGTTCGTTTCATCTGCGTTTTCCGTCGCGAAGCTTAAAAGCTATTATGCGAAACCGCCCCGTCGATTGCAAGCGACGATGTCGGATTGAAACGGGAAACCTGCTGCTCGTCGGTCTTATGGTTAAAAATAAGCGCGGAGCGGCGATATGGAAAAGGGCCGAGGCTCAAAGCCCCGACCCTTTATCGCATTGATGGCTATCGCTGCGTGTGGATGACAACCTAGAACGTCTGCTCGTAGTCGCTGTGCTTTTTGGCCGAACGCACCAGGAACTCCTGGTTGGTGTTGGTGCCCTTAAGGCCCTTGATAAACGATGCGGCCGCGCGCTCGGTGTTGTTCATGCCGGCAAGAATGCGACGCAGGCCAAAGACAAACGGGCGCATCTGCTCGTCGACCAGCAGATCCTCGTTGCGCGTACCGGAGGCAACGGGGTCAATGGCCGGGAAGATACGACGGTCGGCAAGATCGCGGTCGAGCTTAAGCTCCATGTTGCCGGTGCCCTTGAACTCCTCAAAGATGACTTCGTCCATCTTGGAACCGGTGTCGATGAGGGCAGAGGCCAGGATGGTGAGCGAGCCACCGTTCTCGATATTACGGGCTGCGCCCAGGAAGCGCTTGGGCGGATACAGGGCCGCCGAATCGACGCCGCCCGAAAGGATGCGGCCCGAGGCGGGCGCCGCCAAGTTGTAGGCGCGGGCAAGACGCGTGATGGAGTCGAGCACCACCACGACGTCGCCACCCAGCTCCACGATGCGCTTGGCGCGCTCGATGACGAGCTCTGCCACACGAGTGTGGTTGTCGGCGGGCATATCGAAGGTCGACGCCACAACCTCGCCCTTGATGGAACGCTGCATATCGGTGACCTCTTCGGGGCGCTCGTCGACGAGCAGGCAGATGAGGTGTACCTCGGGGTTGTTAATCGAGATAGACTGGCAGATCTTCTTGAGGATCGTGGTCTTGCCGGCCTTAGGCGGGGACACGATCAGGCCACGCTGACCCTTGCCGATCGGCGACACGATGTCGATGGCGCGACCGGTAATGGAGTCCTTGCCGTGCTCCATGCGCAGCGGCTCGTTGGGATAGACCGGGGTGAGGTCACCAAACTTGGGGCGATTGCGAATCTGCTCGGGATCCAGACCGTTGACGGTCGTGATTTTGGCGAGGCCGGCGCGCTTGTCGCCGCCGCGCGAAGGGCGCAGCGAGCCCTCGATGACGTCGCCCGTGCGCAGGCGCGCGGAGCGGATGAGGTAGGCGGGCACGAAGGCGTCGTCGTTGGACTTCATGTAGCCATGGGCGTGGATGATGCCGGAGCTGTCCGGGCGAATCTGCAGAATGCCCTTGATGTCGCGGAAGCCCTCTGCCTTCGCGGCGGTGGTGTAGATCTCTTCGACGAGTTCGGCCTTCTTCTTGCCGGTCGTCTCAATCTCGAACTCCTTGGCCTTCTCGCGCAGCTCGGCGACCTTCATGGCCGCGAGCTCCTCGCGCGAAAGCGTGGGCTCAGTCGGAGCGGCATTGCGCTCCTTATTGCGCTGTTTGCGGTCGCGCTGACGGTTGCGACGGTCGTTGTTGCGCTCGTTGCGTTCCTCGTTGCGCTTGTGCTGGCGACGGTTGGAACGAGTGCCGTCTTCGGCCTCGGCGGGCGCGGCGCCATCGGTTGCGGCGGCATCGGCGTTAGCCGCAGTATCATCGCTGGCCTCGGCCTTGGAATCGCCCTGCAGCTCGGCCTCGGCCTGCTGCTCGGACGCCTTGGCCTTAGCGGACTTCTTACGACCGCGCTTGGGCTTCTCGGACGCAGACTGTTCGACGTCTTGGGGCTCGGCGGCATCAGTCGATGCATCGGCGGTCGTCTCGGCGGAATCCTCGGACGCACCCTTCTTGGCAGTCTTGGCCTTGGACGTGCGCTTAGCAGCAGTACGATGGCTGCGACCAGGACGGACGTCGGCGGGCTCGACATCGGCGGGAGCGGCCTCGGAAGTCGTAGCATCCTGGACGGGTGCATCGGCAGCGGTTGCAGACTCGGCGGTCGCCGCAGCATCCCGAGCGGCTGCAGCTGCGGCTGCGGCCTTCTCTGCCTCGACGAAGGCCTTGGGCTTGCGACCGCGACGGTGCGGGCGCAAAGCCGGATCGACAACGGGAACTTCGCTGGCCTCGACAGGCGCAGCGGACTCAGCAGGCGATGCGCCCTCCCCTGCCGCGGAACGAACCGAAGCCTCGGTGAGCTCGAGGGTTACCTGATCGGCAACCTGCTCGGCCTTAGCAGCCGTGCGACGGCGTGTGCGCGGTGCCGGCTTCTCGGTCGGCTGGTCGGCGGCAGGTGTCTCGGGCACAGACGGAGCTGCAAGCTCGGTCAGAGCCGCGGCCTCGCGCTCGGCAGCACGACGGCGGGCGCGCACCACCTGAGCCTCGCTAATCTGCGCCAACGCACGCGCCTGCGCGACCTCATCGGAAATCGGCTCCGAGGAGTCAGCTGCAACGGTGCGCTTGACGCGCGTCGTGCGCGTGGTACGGCGCTTGGGCTTGGTGACCTCCTCGCCGTCAGCAGCAGACTTGGCCGTGCGGCGCGTACGCTTGGGCTTTGCCGGAGCAGCCTCCTCACCAGTTGCAGGCACGGCCTTCTCAGCCGCTGAAGGCGTAGGCGTCGAAGCAGCCTTAGGCGTCTCAGGAGCCGAGGCTTGCGCGGGCGCCGCGACCTGGTCCAACGCAACCGGTGCAGCGGGAGCGGCTTGCGTCGTCGTTATTTCGTTTTCTTGCTGTTGATCAGACACAGTGTTTGCTCAACTTTCTTTTCAAGCCCTGTGATCACATGCTCCCTGCATAAACCTTCAGGGCGGCTAAACAGTCTAGCTCCGTCAAATACCGACGGACATCATTGATCTGTATCGAGATATTTGCGTCATATACGCAGCGTTAGTGTAACACAACCGCAACCACCTGCAACTTAGTCATTGAGGACGTTCTTAAACGACTAGTCAAAAGGGACAATCTTTGGTTTAACACCCACAAATCTGACTGCCTCCGCCAAAACTGTGGCGGTTTACTACGATGAATCGCTCAACCGCGATCACTCCGAAACTTGTTGAACTAAAACCGCAGGTAGATGCCTTGCACTTTTTTGCGAAAAGCCGGCGTAGTTGGAATTTCTCATTTCATCGTAGTAAACCGGCATAGTTTCGTATTTCCAGCAGTTCCAAATTCGTCAATACGTCGGCGTTTGCAAAAAGCCCGACCTCCGTGGGAGATCGGGCTTTCAAGGCTTAGTTAAACCAAGTCTGTACGGTCAAATGACCCGTAGCTTACATCTGCTCGGGCGCGGAAACGCCAACGAGGGTGAGCACCAGGGCGAGCGTCACACGGACGGCATCGCAAGCGGCCAGACGGGCACGCGAAAGCTCGGGGTCGACGGGACGGCCCTCGCTCGGCAGCACCTGACAGGCAGCGTAGAAGCTGTGGAAGTCGCCGGCGAGTTCCTCAGCAAAGTGCGTCAGACGGAACGGGGCGCGGTCGCGAGCGCAGCTGGCGATGAGGTCGGTGAGCTCGTTGAGCTTGCGCGAAAGGGCGAGCTCGGTCGGGTCGGTCAGCAGCGAGTAATCGACGTTCTCACCGATGGCCTTGGCGGCGACGGCCTTCATGCCCATCTCGTCAGCCTGCTCGGGCGTAACGTCAGCGGCACGGCGCAGGATGGAGCACACGCGGGCGTGAGCGTACTGCACGTAGTACACCGGGTTGGAGTTGTCGCGCTTCTTGACGGCCTCAATATCGAAGTCGACCATCTGGTTGGAGCTCTTGGAGATGAGGGTGTACCGGGCAGCGTCGGAGCCGACCTCGTCGACGAGCTCCTGCAGGGTCACCATGGTGCCCTTACGCTTGGACATACGGACGGGCTTGCCGTTGCGCAGCAGGTTGACGAGCTGGCCCAGCAGAACCTCAAACTTGCCGGGGTAACCCAAGGCATCGCAGACGCAGCGGACGCGCTCGATGTAGCCGTGGTGGTCGGCGCCCCAGATGTCGATGACGTGGTCGACGCGCTGGAACTTATCCCAGTGATAGGCAACGTCGGAGGCGAAGTAGGTGTACTCGCCGTCGGACTTGATCAGAACGCGGTCCTTGTCATCGCCCAGGTCGGTGGAGCGGAACCACAGGGCGCCGTCCTTGGTGTAGAGATAGCCCATCTTGTCGAGCTTCTCAAAAGCGCGGTCAACGGCGGAGGTGCCGGCGGTCTCGCCCTCGGTGTCCTTCACATACAGCGAGCGCTCGGAGAACCAACGATCGAAGTCGCAGTTAACGGCATGGCAAAGGTCGCGCATGTTGTCGACCATCTTTACATAGCCGCGCTCGCGGAAGCTCTCCATGCGCTCCTGCGGATCGGCGTTGACCCACTTATCGCCGTCGGTGCGCCAGAACTCGGCGGCCTCGTCGATGATGTAGTCGCCGCCGTAGGAGTCCTTGCCCAGGGTCTCGGCAAAGTTGTCCTGATACGGATGGGTCTCGGGATGCTCGTCGTTCTCGTCGGCAACAAAGGCGTCGCGGTCGGCGATCAGCAGCTTGTGAGCCTCGTCGATATCCACGCCCTGCTTGGCG
>USLO01000083.1 GCA_900555515.1 uncultured Collinsella sp. | reverse complement strand
CCAACCGCCTGCGCGAAGAGGGCCTCAACGTTATCGCCCTGCCCAAGACCATCGATAACGACACCTGGGGCACCGAGTTGACCTTTGGCTTTACGAGCGCCATCGACGTCGCCACCAAGTGCATCGACGACATCCACACCACCGCCTCGAGCCACGGCCGCGTGTTTGTCATCGAGATCATGGGCCACAAGGTCGGCTGGATTCCGCTGTATGCCGGCGTCGCGGGCGGTGCGGACGTCATCCTGATCCCCGAAATCCCCTACGACATGGACAACGTCATCAAGACCATCGAGCATCGCATGGAGACCGGCAGCCGCTTTACGATCGTAGCCGTCGCCGAGGGCGCTATCTCCAAGGAGGACGCAGCGCTGTCCAAGAAGGAGTACAAGAAGAAGCTCGCCGAGCGTACAAGCCCGTCAATCGTGTACGACATCGCCAAGGAGATCGAGGCCAAGACCGGTCGCGAGACCCGCGTCGCCATCCCTGGTCACACGCAGCGCGGCGGCCAGCCCGACGCTCAGGACCGCATCTTTGCGACCCAGTGCGGCGTCGAGGCCGCGCTTGGCTGTCTGCGCGGCGAGTTTGGCTACATGATTGCCCTGCGTGACGGCAAGATGTGCCACATGCCGCTCGAGGAGGTCGCCGGCAAGCTCAAGTATGTCGACCCCCAGAGCGATCTGGTGCGCGAGGCCAAGGCGTTGGGCATCAGCTTCGGCGACGAATAGCCTCGGTCGAAATCCATCCCATCGGGCCCTCCGGCCCCGCCCGACGTATTTCGATTTGGCTCCTCCCTTGACTCCGTCAAAGGTCGCCAATCGAAATCGTCGGGCGGGGTCGGAGGGCCCTTCGTCTACATACTCGCCGAGGCTATTCATCTTCTTGCTGCGGGTGCCTGGTCTGAAATTCAGTTGCGGTGAAATAGTTCCTGCTTGCCCGCAAATGGCTGAATTTAGGAACTATTCCACCGCAACTTACGAATGATCGGAGCGGCTACAGTACAAGCGTCGACGTTCGTTTGATGGTCCGCCACGAAAAGGGGCCATCTACTACGTTTAACTCGATGGAGCCAACCATGACCGCCTTTTTCGAAAATCGACAGGCCTTCTACCTGCGGTTTTATTTTTCATTTTCCCGGCATGGTTGAGGGTATCCAATTAAACGTAGTAGATGGGCCTGCTTTGTGGCATACGACCCATTCAAGCCCAATCTCGAAGGCTGAAGAAAGCCCTTCATCCACGCCTGGGAGCGAAAACCAAATAGAATGAAAGGCAAATGGAAAAGCCTGTTTAACGAGCGGAGGACATATGCGCGACGTAGCCGAAAGCGACTGGAAGCTGTTTAAGAAAATGCTTCCTCAATGGCAAGAACGTTATATGGAAAAGCTCATCGGCCAGTACGTTGAGATGCTGAACGGCGACAGCGAAGCGTCCAGTAGATTTTGGGCACTAGAAGAGCGCCTCAATAGAGACAAGCTGTCCTCAGGCGTAATTGCAAACGACATTCGCCGCAGCACAATGCACCGCGAGATAGCCAATTTGCTTATCGACAGCGTGATCACCCTTGACGACCTTGACGGTTTTACCGAGGACATTAAGAGCTATGCGCAACACTGGATTGGCCAGTAAGAGCACTGGACGACAAACATCCCCAGCAAAACGGGGCAAACGCCGGGCCACCTAATGGTTGTCCGGCGTTTGCCCAGATAAAACCTGCCAAAATAAACCTGTCCCTTTTTGGCAGGTTACTCGGCGCTCTTGAGGGCGCCGACCATGTCGATCTTGTTGAGGGTACGATTGGTAGCGAGGTTGACGATGATCGTAAAGCCAAAGGAAAGCACCACGGCAAGCACGTAGCTCAGCGGCTCGACTTCGACGTCAAAGTACAGCGACGGCATCTGCAGGATATACGTAAAGCTCTCGGCCAACGCACCACCCAGTGGAACGCCCAGCGCGGCACCAATTGCCGTCAAAATCAACGTCTCCTTGTTGACGTAGTGGTGTACCTCGCCGCGACGGAAGCCCAGCACCTTAATGGTCGCCAGTTCGCGCTCGCGCTCCGAAATGTTGGTGTTGGACAGCGTAAACACCACCACAAACGATAGGCACGCCGCCATAAAGGTCACAAGCACCACGACCGAATTGATAATCGTAAAGTTTGCCTCATAGTTTTCCCAATGCTCGGCGGTACTCGACAGCGTAATCCAACCATCGCTCTTAAGACGGTTGGTAAACGCAATCTGATCGGCCGACGAACCCTTAAGCAGCGCAAGGATGCCGTTGAGGCGCGCGCTTCGACCGAACGCGCGCTCATAGGTGCCCTGCGTCATGTAAAGCGTGTTGCCCAGATAGTTGAGCGAAATATCACTGACTTTGACCTTGGCAACATTGAGCGACGAATCCTGGACGTGAGCCGTGTCACCCGGCTTGATCCCCAGCACCAGCTGAGAGCTCTTGCTCAAATACACATCCCCGTCACGCAGGGCGAGCGGTTCTTTGGACTCGTCCTCGAGACACACGTAGTCGTCCAGGTCGTTCGCGCGGTCATCGGGCACCACGATCAGTTGCACGGTCTCGCTCTTGCCGCCAAATGTAAAGGTGACGTTGTCGGTCATAATCGGCAGCGTCGAAGTCACGGTCACGTCGGAATCCTTGGCTGTGCTTCGCTCGTCGAGCGCCTCGCACGTCTGCGAAAAATCGTCGGGATTGGCGACCGCCAGCAAATCGTAGCGCGTGATATGCCCGTACTGCTTGGGCGAAAGCGCGACCGACGTATCACGAATGCCCATGCCGCAAATCACGAGCGCCGTGCAGCCCGCGATACCGAAGATGGTCATAAAGGCACGTTTTTTGTACCGGAACAGGTTACGCGCTGCTACCTTGTTCAAAAAGCCCATGCGGCGCCAGATAAAGCCGATGCGCTCGAGCAAGATACGCGAGCCGGCGCGCGGGGCCTTGGGACGCATGAGCGAGGCCGGGGTCTCGGCCATCTCGTGGCGGCAGGCGATAATCGTGGCGCCCACCACACCCACGGCAAACAGCGCCACCGAAACGATCGAGGACACGATGTCGTACGAAAGCAGCATCTGGGGCAGCGAGTACATGTCGTCGAACACCGTAAACAGGAACAGCGGCAGGCCCACAAAGCCGATGATGTTGCCGAGCACGCCACCGATCAGACACGCCCACAGCGCGTAGTCCACGTATTTGGACAGGATGCGCCCGCGCGAATAACCGAGCGCCTTATACAGGCCAATAAGCGTGCGCTCCTCCTCGACCATACGCGTGGCGGTGGTGAGGCTGATGAGCACAGCGACGATAAAGAAGATGAACGGGAACACCGTGGCGATGGCCTCGATCGAAGAACTATCGCTCTCGACGCTCGAGTAGCTTGCGATATTGCCGCGATCTTGGATGTACCAGGTGCATTCGCCCAGGTCAGAGAGCTCGGCGCGGGCATCGGCAAACTGCTGGTCGGCGGCGGCACGGCGCTGGTCCAGGTCGGCTTGCGCCTGCGCACGCTCGTCGCTGCCCTCTGCCATGCGATTGATGTTGTCCTGTTCAATCCCAAAGAGCATATTCGCCTGGCGCTCGGCCGCATCCAAGCTTGCCGGCGTGTCGGCCGTCAGCTCCTGAGCGCGCGCCTTCTCACGCTCCTCGCGGATCTTCTCGATACTGCCCTTGACCTCGTTAATCCTTGCCGTGTAGGCATCGGAATATGAGTTGAGATCCTTGGCTCCCTCGACGACCACGTGGATCGCGGAATAGGACGACGACGTCGCGGCATCTTCGCTCACGTAGAACTTGTAGTCCGCGGCCGAGGCGGCACGGAAGGCGTTGACCGTCGAGTCGGAGCTCACGTCGGTGGGATCGAGAACCTCGGCCGTGATGGTGTAGTCCCCATCGGCAAACTGGTCCTTGGCGCTTTGGTTCGACGAGCTCGCATCGTTGGCGGCAAAGCTCACCGTATCGCCGATTTTCTTGCCCGAAGCCTTCAAAAAACGTGAGGTCACTGCCACTTCGCCCGAAGTCTCGGGCAGCTCGCCGCGTACTAGCACCGGTTGGTCAATATTCTCTTTGGAGAGGCTCTGTACGACGACACGCTCGCGCGTCGTACCCACGGCGGTATAGGCGGTCTCGGTATAGATGCCCTCGGCCGTCTCGACGCCATCGACCTCTTGGATCGCAGCAAGATCGTCATCGGTCAGACCATAGGTCGACTGCACGTTGATGTCATAAACATTCTGCTGGTCAAAGTAAGCGTCGACCGAATCGCACAGATCCTCGCAACCCGCCTTGAGGCCGCACATCACGCTCACGCCGAGCGCGGTGATCACGACGATAGACAAGAAGCGTTTGAGGCTGCCGCGAATCGTGCGGTAGACACCGCGGCGAAACACCGTCGGCACCATGTCGTTTGAACTTTGGGCAGTGCGGTAGGTCGTAAAATCCTGCTCGCGCTCCGTGTTCTGCGCGTCGCAGCGTTGGCTGTTTTGGCGGTCCTGATCCATGGGCGCTACCACTCGATCGTCTCGATCGGCACGGGATTTTGCTGGACCGTCTCGCTCTCCACGCGACCGTTCTTAAAGCGAATCAAGCGATCGGCCATGGGCGCCAGCGCGGAATTATGGGTGATGATAATGACCGTGATGCCCTGCTTGCGACAGGTGTCCTGCAACAACTGCAAGATCTGCTTGCCGGTTTTGTAGTCGAGTGCACCCGTGGGCTCGTCGCATAGGAGCAGCTTGGGGTTCTTTGCCAGTGCACGGGCTATGGACACGCGCTGCTGCTCGCCGCCCGAAAGCTGCGCGGGGAAGTTGGCGAGGCGCTCACCCAGGCCAACCTGGCAAAGCGTTTGCTCAGCATCGAGCGAATCGGGGCAGATTTGCGCCGCAAGCTCGACATTTTCGAGCGCCGTCAGGTTGGGGACCAGATTGTAGAACTGGAAGACAAAGCCGACGTCGGCGCGGCGGTACTCCACGAGCTGCGCCTCGTTGGCGGAACTCACGTCGCGCCCGTCCACCGTCACGGTGCCGGAGGTTGCCGTGTCCATGCCGCCCAGAATGTTGAGGGCCGTAGTCTTGCCGGCACCCGAAGCACCCAAAATGATGGCGAGCTCGCCGCGCTCGACCGTAAAGCTCGCGCCGTCGAGCGCGTGGATGCGGGCATCGCCCTCGCCGTATGCCTTGATGACGTCTTTGAATTCGATATAGGCCATCGATTAATTCCCATCTGGTCGGATAACTCTTTAGTATTACCCATTTCGCACCGACCAAAAAGGGACAGGTTTATTTTGGCAGGTTTTATATGGGGAAATGGCGGGTGTAGGCGAGGCATTATGGCTACCCAAGTCAACCATTTGACCCAAGCCTCGCCCGCCGCTATGATGCCTCTGCGGAATGAATGTCTCCGTTGGGTGCGCTAGCTAAGCTGTCGCGTCGCCCTAAACCGCCTTGTTGCTGATGACTTCTGCTGTTACGTGGTGCCTCCTAGGTATCACGCCGCGGCAGGAGTCTTTTTTGTTTTGGAGGAGAAGTGTCGGAAAGCAACGCATCGAGCAGAATCAAACGCTTGCTCAACACCTATAGCGGCCTCGTGCTTATGGGTGCCGTCGGAATCCCTATCGGCATCATCGTTGGCGCCATCTGCGCCCTCTTTGGACGCGTGCTTCTGGCAATCGGCACTTTCCGCGACGATCACATCACCCCGCTCCTCCCCTTCCTCGCCCTCATGGGCCTTGCCATCGTGTTTGCCTACCGCACCTGGGGCAAGGGCACCGACCGCGGCATGAGCCTGGTATTTGACGTAGGTCACGGACGCGAGGACGCCATCTCCCCGCGTTTGGTGCCGCTCATTATGTTGAGCACGTGGGGGACGCACCTCTTTGGCGGCAGTGCGGGACGCGAGGGCGTGGCTGTGCAGATCGGTGCAACCGTCTCGCACTGGATCGGCAGGCGTCTACCTTTCCGAAACCCCGGCAACACGTTTTTGCTCATTGGTATGGCCGCCGGCTTTGCCGGACTCTTTCGAACGCCGCTCGCTGCTACGGTCTTTGCTATCGAAGTGCTGGTCGCCGGACACATGGAATACCGCGCGTTGTTCCCCGCGCTTACGGCTTCACTTGCCGCAAGCATGACCTCCGGCGCCCTGGGACTCGAGAAGTTCGAGGTCGCCGTTACCGCCTCGTATGCACTCGACCTCCCCAGTCTTGGACGGCTTGCGGTGCTGGGCATCGCGTTTGGCATGGTAGGCGGCGCCTTTGCCTGGTGCCTTGCGCATGCCAAGACTCTTGCGGCGCGGCTGCTCCCCAACCCTTACATACGCGTTGCCGTTATGGGCCTTGCGCTGTCGGCGATTCTGTTCGTGCTATGGCAGGGGCGTTACTGCGGACTTGGCACCAACCTGATATCGGCAGCGCTCGACGGTGACGGCAAGGTCGCCGTCATGCCTTGGGACTGGGCGCTCAAATTCGTACTCACCATCGCCACGCTTGCCGCAGGATATCAAGGTGGTGAGGTAACGCCGCTGTTCTCCATCGGAGCAAGCCTGGGTGTCGTGCTCGCCGGAATTCTCGGCATGCCCGTTGAGTTCTGCGCCGCGCTGGGATACGCCGCCGTCTTTGGCAGCGCCACCAACACGCTGCTCGCGCCGATCCTCATTGGCTGCGAGGTCTTCGGTTTCGGTAATCTGCCGGCGTTCTTTATCGTCTGCGCTGTGGCTTATCTGTTCAACATGGACAAATCGATCTACGCCCTGCAGGAGCGGGCGTAGGAAGATGTCCAAGCAGGTGGTCTCAACCGGAAACGGCGTCCCACTCTGAGGCTGTATTCCGGGACACGGTTTCCGCTTGGAACGCCATTCGGAAAGCGCATCCCGCTTTAAAACGGAATTCCGGGACGTGGCTTCCGTCTGAGCCCCCATTCGGAAAGCGTGTCCCATTCTTTCACGGCATCTTGGCTATGCAAAGTGTTCGGGCACTACTCTTCGTACGCGCCCTCAAGCCGAAGCAACCACTCCTTGCGATCGAGCCCACCGGCATATCCGTTGAGCGACCCGTCGGCGGCAACCACGCGATGGCACGGCACGATAATCGAAATGGGATTACGCGCAACCGCAGCCCCCACGGCGCGCGGGGACACAACGGGAGTCTCATTTCCCGGCACACGATGTCGAGCCGCAACACGCTGGGCGATCTCGCCATACGTAGCAACTTCGCCACGCGGAATAGAGAGCAGCTCAAACCAAACCTCGCGCTGAAACGCCGTACCAATCATATGCAACGGCGGCGTAAACCGAGGCTCCTGCCCCGCAAAATAAGCATTCAGCCAAGCCCAAGAACGCTCAAGCACCGAAGAAGCCGCGCCATTTGCCGGACTCACCGAAGACATCCCGCCAGCACCAGAAACCGCATCGGAACCCTCGACATGCTCAGCGTCCTCTTTGAGTAGCGTGGAACCAAAGTGCTCCTGTCCCTCAAACCAAAGCCCCGTCAAACCGCGGCCATCAGCGGCAAGCAGGATTTCGCCCAAAGGCGAAGCAAACGTCGTCGTGACCACCAGCGGCTCCTTTCAAAACTCCGCAACATAATACCGCGA
>USLO01000082.1 GCA_900555515.1 uncultured Collinsella sp. | reverse complement strand
CGCGCCTTGTAGGAAGGGGCTGCGCCCATGGCTTTTGAGCCCGCTCAACATAGCTTTATCACGCTCGAGGGCGTCGATGGCGCCGGCAAGTCCACGCAGGCGCGCCTGCTTGCCCGCGCGCTCGAACTCGCTGGCTACCAGGTTGTGAGCCTGCGCGAGCCGGGCGGTACCGCCATCAGCGAAAAGATCCGTGCTCTGCTGCTCGACCCCGCCAATACGGCGATGGGCGACACTTGCGAGCTGCTGCTGTATGAGGCCGCCCGTGCCCAGCTGGTGCACGAGGTCATCGCGCCCGCCCTTGCTGCCGGCAAGGTTGTCCTGTGCGACCGCTTCTACGATTCCACGACCTGCTACCAGGCGTTTGCCGATGGCCTCGATCGCCAGATAGTGCGCGACGCCAACAACCTGGCCGTCGCGGGTACGCACCCGGCGCTCACACTCGTCTATCACATCACGCCCGAGCAGGCGGCGCTGCGCATGGCCGACCGCGGTGCGGCAGATCGCATGGAGGCTAAGGGCATGGCCTTCCAAGAGCGTGTCTACCAGGGATTTTGCGCCATCGCCGCCGAGGAACCAAACCGCGTAAAGCTCATCGACGCGACCGCGTCCATCGAGGACGTCTTCGCGCGGACGGTCGAGCAGGTTCGCGTCTACGGCCTCGACATTTCCCAGGACGCCGTCACCGCCGCGCTTGCCCAGGAGGCCGAGTAACATGGCCCCCGCTCAGGCAAGCCTGCTGGCCAAGCTCGACACCCAAGAGCGCGTGCGCGACTTTTTGACCAACGCCGTCGCCAGCGGCCGCGCATCGCACGCCTACCTGTTTTTGGGCGCTCCCGGCGCCGGCAAGCTCGATGCCGCATGGGCGCTCGCCCAGGCCTTCCTGTGCGAGCAGGACGGCTGCGGCGCATGCGACAGCTGCGTGCGCGTTGCGCGGCACACGCATCCCGACGTGCACTATTACACGCCCGAGAGCGCCACGGGCTACCTCATTGCCCAGACCCGCGAGCTGCTCGACGATGTGCTTCTGGCGCCCATCCGTGCCAAGGCCAAGGTCTACATCATCGACCGTGCCGAGCAGCTGCGCGCCAACACCGCCAACGCACTGCTCAAAACACTCGAGGAGCCGCCCGAGGGCGTTATGTTCATCTTGTTGGGCACCTCGGCAGACGTGATGCTGCCCACCATCGTGAGCCGCTGCCAGTGCGTGCCGTTTCGGCTGGTGTCGCCCGCCGTCGCCGCGCAGGCCGTGAGCCGCGCCACCGGTCAGGACCCTGCGCGTTGCCGCATGGCCGTCGCAGTAGCGGGAAGCCCCGCGCGTGGCATCGAGTTCCTCAAGAGCGCCGAGCGCCAGGACGCCCGCCGTCAGATGGTTCGCGCCATCGATTCGCTCATCGCCGCCGACGAGGCCGACGTGCTCAGCCGCGCCAAGTCGCTCATCGTCGCCGTTAAGGCGCCGCTCGCCGAGGTCAAGTCCACGCAGGAAAAGGTGCTCGAGCAAAACGCCGACTACCTGTCGCGTGGAGCATTGAAGCAGCTTGAGGACCGCAACAAGCGCGAACTCAACGCGCGCGAGCGTTCGGGTATCATGGAAGCGCTGGCGAGCGCGCGGACGCTCATGCGCGACGTGCTGCTGACGCTTCAGGACGAGGCAGCCGACGTGGTGAACGAGGACGTGCGCGACACGATCGGGCGGCTTGCCGCCGCGACGAATGTTGCGGGTGCCACACGGGCGCTCGAGGCAGTCGCGACCGCCGAGCGCAACATCGCCAGAAACGTTACTCCCCAGCTGGCCATCGAGGTCATGCTGTTCGATATCAGGAAGGCACTGAAATGCCGTTAGTTGTACCCGTTAAGTTTACCTACGCCTCGCGCGACCTGTGGTTCGACCCGCAGGATCTGGATATCCTCGAGGCCGATTACGCCATTTGTTCCACCGAGCGCGGAACCGAGATCGGCCTGGTCACGGCCGATCCCTTCGAGGTGCCGCAAGACGAGATCGGTCAGCCGCTCAAGCCCGTGCTGCGCGTGGCGAGCGACATCGACCTGCAGCTTGCGGACGACCTAGCCATCCAGGGCGACGAAGCCATGGTCGACTTCCGCCGTCTGGTCAAGGAGCTCGACCTCGAGATGAAGCCGGTCGGCGTCGAGTACCTGTTTGGCGGCGAGAAGGCCGTGTTCTACTTTGCGGCCGAGGAGCGCGTCGATTTTCGTCAGCTCGTCAAGGACCTGTCCTCGACGCTGCACATTCGCGTCGATATGCGCCAGATCGGCGTGCGTGACGAGACCCGCCTGGTGGGTGGCTACGCCCAGTGCGGACAGGAGCTCTGCTGCACGCGCTTTGGCGGACAGTTTGAGCCCGTCTCGATTCGCATGGCAAAAGAGCAGGACCTGCCGCTCAACTCGTCCAAGATCAGCGGCGTTTGCGGCCGCCTGATGTGCTGCCTGCGCTACGAGTTCGAGGCCTACAAGGACTTTAAGAGCCGTGCGCCCAAAAAGAAGACGCTCATCGATACGCCGCTTGGCAAGGCGCGTATCCAGGAGTATGACACGCCGCGTGAGCAGCTGGTGCTGCGCCTGGAGAACGGCAAAGTCTTTAAGGTCAACCTGGCCGATATGACGTGCTCGGAGGGCTGCAAAAAGAAGGCCGCCGAGCAGGGCTGCAACTGCCGCCCCGACTGCGTGACGCGCGACGTGCTCGAGCGCATCGAGTCGCCCGAGATGCGTCTGGCGCTCATGGAGCTCGACCGCGAGAACGGCGTCGACGTGGGCGATGGCCTGTCGAGCGCCGACCGTCTTGCCGGCACGTCGATGCCCAAGCGCCGTCGTCGCGATGCCGATTCCGATGCCCGCGCTGCTCAGGGTCAGGGCGAGGGCCGTGGCCGCGGAAAGGGCCGTGGTAAGGCCGAGACACCCGAGGCCGAGGAGGCCGCCGGTGGCCGTCGTCGTCGCAAGCGCGCGGGCTCGGGCGATGCTACCGAGGCTGCAGCCGCGGGCAAGAACGCCTCTCGCGAGCGCGAGGTTCAGCAGCCCCAGCAGCAGAATCGCGGCGGCGGCATGAATCCCACACGTCGCCGCCGCCGTCATCTGTCGAGCGAGGAGCGCGAGGACGCCTTCCGCGCCGCAGCTGCTCGCGAGGCTGGTGCCGCCCCCAAGGGTGGTTCGGGTTCCGATGCGCCTGCCGACAAGGGTGGCAAGTCACGTGGCGAGGAGGAGCGCGCGCCGCGTCCGCGCCGTCGCCATTCCTCGGGCGCGCAGCAGAAGCCCTCAGTGCCCTCCGTGGCCGATCAGGTCTCGGATGGCGAGGTCAAGGTTACGCGCCGTCGTCCCGGAGATGGCGGGGGAGCGGCTGCCAAGGCTTCGCGTGGCGCCGCTCGCGACGAGCGCGAGCCGCGCGAGGATCGCGGTGGCGAGGGCACGGCCGACCAGGGTCAAAAGCGCCGTCGCCGTCGCCGTTCCCGCAAGTCGCGCCAGGATGGTGGCGAGGGTTCGACCCCGTCTTCGTCCGCACCACAACCGCCCGCCGGCGAATAACGCCCGCGAGCGGATTTAGCTCGCCTTGCCCCGAGCGCATCGGGGTATCATAGCGCTGAATCAACAACCCTCCCTGCGACCGAACGTAGGGAGGGTTGTGTCTTGAAGAGCCGCCTGAACATATTGAGCCGTCTGCAGGGCGCCGGTGCCCTACCGTTTGCGGACGAATTGCTACCGTTTGCCGAGCACGCGACGTACGAGGCGCTTGAGGCGTTGTCGCCCACGCGATGTGCCGGCTGCGAACGCGCCGGTGCGCTTATTTGCCAAGACTGCCTGGCCGCGCTCACGCTCATCGACCCACGTCATAGCTGCACCCGATGCGGCGCCCCGTTTGGGGATTTGCTGTGCACTGAGTGTTCGGTCGAGGGCACGTCCTTGGCAATGGCGGAGGCGCTCGACCGCTGCCTGGCGTGCGCCGTCTATGCGCATCCGCTGCCGCGCATCATTAAAGCGTACAAGGACGCGGGCGAGCGACGTCTGGCTCCGTATCTGGCGGAGCTGCTCTACGACACCGCCCTGCATGCCCAGGTCGTAGCGCCCGATCGCTATGGAGGTGTGCTGTCCGGTGCGGATGCGGTGGTGTTTGTGCCTGCGACGGCGGCAGCGTTTCGGCGGCGTGGTTTTGATCATATGGAGGCCATTGCGCGCCCATTTTGCGAGCTGTCGGGTGTTCCCCTGCTCGATGCTCTCGTCAAGTACGGGCATGGTGACCAGCGCGAACTCGGTCGTGAGGAGCGCCGCGAGCGTGCCCGAGGTATGTACGAGACGGTTGAGGACGTGCACGGCCGCCGCTTGCTGCTTATCGACGACGTTATCACCACGGGTGCGACGATGGCAGCGGCTTCGGCGGAACTCAAGCGCGCCGGCGCTGCGGCAGTCGATGGCCTTGCTATCGCACGCGTTTGGTAGGGGTGGTTCAGATGGCAATAAAGATCGGGCAGCGTGGCAAGCCTGCAAGCGAGCAGCTGGCTGCTTCCGTAATTCTGACGGGCGCCTCGGCGCTACGCATGATGCGCGCCGAGCGCCGGCAGATGGGTTACATCAGCTGGAGGGACCTCAGTCCCGATGAAGAGTGCCGTGTGCTGCGCGCGTCGTCGCCCTCGATCGAGGACATCTATCTTCCCGACTTGGTGCGGATTGGGGCCGCAAGCGGCGAGGTGCAAGAAGATCTTTGCTTGCTGGTGGGATCTGCGGCGCAGCGCCGCCGCATGCCTGGCGTGGGCTGGTCCGTATGCTCTGGGTTGCCCGCCGGCTCGATTCTAGAGGTGGAACCAGGGGTGTACAGTCTATCTCCCGAGGCCCTTTGTGTTGCCGTCGCCCGCGAGGTCGGCTGTATCCAGGCATTTGCCCTGGCCCAGGAGCTGTGCTCTAAGATTTCGCTGAGTGACCGCGGGCAGTATCTACCTCCCTACACATCGCCTGTCGTGAACAAATTGGCAAAGGACAAAGACCAGCCGCCAGATGTCGGTTACTTTGAGGTCGAGTCCGTGCTGACACCCGATTGCCTGGTAGATTACCTCGCGGCATGCAAGGGGAGCGCGGCCAAGCAGCTGCGGCGGCTGTGTCCCTATCTGTCGGAAAACCTGCGTTCACCCATGGAGTGCATCATGCTTGCCATGTTTTCGCTTCCGTTTTCCTATGGCGGATTTGCCTGTGGTCCCTTTAAGACCGACTACAAGATCGAGTTCAACGACCGTGCACAGGCGATCTCGGGGATGCCGCATGCGGTTTGCGATGCCTTTCAGGAAGCAGCCCGGTTTGACTTGGAATACAACGGTGAGCTGGGCCATTCTTCTCGGAGGGGACGTATCCATGATGAAAAGCGCAACACGGGCTTGATTACTATGGGAATCGAGGTCGCGACGGTCAACAACGAAATGCTCTGTGACATGGAAGCGATGGAAGCACTCGCATGGCGCATCCACCAGCGTATGCGAAAGCGGTACCGGAATCGTGTCGATGCCCGCAGGAAAAAGCAAGAGGCGCTGCTTAACACGCTGCGGGCGTGTTTTGGGCTTAAACCCGCCTAACAATGCTCTGAAACAGGGGGTTGGATATATGCTCTGGCCAAAAAATAGCAAATATGAGTACTGCTACAAATTCAGTAACAGCAAAATCAGGGATTTTGGGACTGGAAGATGGCGTAAATTAGAAAGTTATTAAACAAATGTGGAATATCCTGGCATCAATCTGACGTTATAGAGCGTGAAAACAGCTTGCAGAGCCAAAAACTCCTGCTACTAAATTGGTAACAGTACTCATATTTGCTATTTTTTGGCCACGGCGCTCCCAGACGGGTGTGTTGGGGCTTTCCATAGGGGAGCGACGCGCTCAATCAGAGCACGTGCGGTCCGTCCTGACCTGCGAAATCTGTACTCGCGATGCGAATAACGCCCCTAACCTTAAACTTTAGCTTGAACTTAGCTATAATGCGCTTCGTTCCTACCAGGCTGTGGTTGCGGACGGACGAAATGCCCGTCCTAGTCCAAGACAGACGCGGTCAAAGGGATCCACGTAAGCGACCGCGTGCGCGCGGCGCGATCATGGCGCGTCCTAGATGTAAGCCGCACCGTCCGTTCGACTTTCTTTGGGGCAATACCGCCTCGCGGGCGAGCGGGCCAGTCGTGAAGGTGGCTGCGGCCTCCCGAGCAAACACCCCGGTGCGCAAGTGTGGGGTCAAATACCAGGTCAGCTGGTGGGAACAACCTGATATTCCGCGCAACGCACGGATCGTATACGACACAGAAGGCAGGGTAGTGGACATGGTGAGGGGCAGCTTGATGCACGCGGCTCGGTTAGGTGCTGGGACCGCAGCGGTCATCGCCGTTTTGGGCCTGAGCGGATGCGCGTTCAACCCGCTGTCTACGTTCACGACTCCCACGATCGACCAGATCGAGTACGAGACCGTCACGCCGGCGGTGTCGGACGACGCCCTGGTCACTCCCGGAACCCTGACGGTCGCCCTCGATACTTCCGATGCGCCGCAGGCCATGCAGGACGCCGACGGCGAGCTCACGGGGTATGCGGTTGACGCCGCCCGCGCCCTCGCAAGCCGCATGGGCCTTAAGGTCGCCTTTGTCGATGCGTCCTCGGCAGGTTCCGCGCTCGGCGACAAAAAGGCCGATATCTTTATCGGCGAGATTACCTCCACGGACGGGGACATTAGCTCGCTCGGCACCTGCCTGTACGATGCCACTTCCGTGTTCGGTAAAACTAGCGATGGTGGGTCGCTAAGCGTTTCCACCGATACCCTTAACACGTCCACCCTGGGCGTTCAGATGTCCTCGGCCTCGCAGGAGGCGCTTGCTAAGCAGAGCATCACCGCCAACCAAAAGACCTACTCCAACATCAACGAGTGCTTTGAGGCGCTTGAGTCCGGCGAGGTCGACTATGTGATCTGCGACTCCACGGCCGGCGGCTACCTTGCACGCCTGATGAGCGAGGTCTCCTATGTCGGTGCGCTCGAGGCGCCCTCGACGCTTGGTGTTGTGGGCCTCTCGTCCAATGACGAACTGTGCCGTGCCGTGAGCGATGCCCTCGACGGTATTACGGCCGACGGCACGCTCGAGGCGGTCCACTCTGTCTGGTATGGCACGATGCCCTACGACCTCACCACTAAGACGGTTTCGGGCGCTAACGTGCAGCCGGGTGACTCTGAGTCCAGTGAGACCATGTCCTCCGGCAGCGAGTCCTCCGATTCCAACAATGAGACCGCATCCTCCGAGGACAAATCGTCCAGCCAGGAAGGCGCCATCACCGACGACGACATTAACAAACTCAATAGCTAGTTATTGCTAGGGGTGGTGTCTCCTATACGTTGGAAAGGACACTTCTTCACGGTTTCAACACGCACTGCCGGGCTTCCCCGATGGGGGAGCCCGGCTTTTTCATCCCAATAAAACTAGCAGGTCAAAGCCAATTTTCGGGACCAAATACAAAGCCGTCGGCCCCCTCCTATAGCGCACTTTGCCACAGAAAAGTGCGAGACTTCGGTATGCGGTATCAAGCAATCGTTATTCGGGTCTTTAGGAATCCGCGTGATTAAATGCACGGCAATGGGTACATAGCCAGTACAGTAAGTCCCCGAGGCAGATTGGAGCCACGT
>USLO01000081.1 GCA_900555515.1 uncultured Collinsella sp. | reverse complement strand
AGCGGCGCCGCCGGCATCACCGCCGTGGGCAATGGCGCGCAGACGCTCTATATCATTACCGTGACGCTCGTGGGCCTAGCCATGGGAACGACGGTCATCGTCGGCCACGCCGTGGGCTCGCGCCGCTTCGACCGCGCCGAGACCGCCATCGGCAACACCATCACGCTCTTTATGGGTGTCTCGGTGGTGCTGGCCGCTGTCCTGCTCGCGCTGTGCCCGCAAATCGTGGCACTCATTGGCACGCCGGCCGAGGCAGTCGAAGGAACCGCCGCCTACCTGCGTATCTGCTTTATGGGCATTCCGTTTATCGCCGCGTACAACATCCTTTCGGCCATCTTTCGCGGGCTGGGCGATTCGCGCTCGCCCATGTACGTGATTGGCGTGGCATGCATCATCAACATCGCGCTCGACTTTCTGTTTATCGGCCACATGGGACTCGGCCCTGTGGGCGCGGCACTCGGCACGGTAACCGCCCAGACGGCCAGCGTTGCCCTCGCGCTCGTGTGGCTCAAGAGCCGTCGCACGAACATCCACGTTAAGCGCAGCGACCTGCGTCCCCAGCCCGAGGTGCTCGGCAGCATTCTTAAGATTGGCGTGCCCGTGGGCGTGCAGGACGGCTGCATCCAGGTGGCGTTTATGTTCATCACCGTCATCGCCAACCACCGCGGCCTGGTCGACGCCGCCGCCGTGGGCCTGGTCGAAAAGATGATCAGCTTTTTGTTCATTGTGCCGAGCTCCATGGGTGCCACCGTCAGCGCGCTCACGGCGCAAAACGCCGGCGCGGGCAAGGGCGATCGCGCACGTCAGGTGCTCAAGGACGCCATGACCATCTCGGTAGTGTACGGCTGCCTGATCACGGTACTGATGTGGCTGGTGGCACCGGCGTTTATCGGCTTTTTTGCCAAAGACCCCGCAGTGGTCGCGGCCGGTACCGGCTATATGCACAGTTATATTTTCGATGCGATTTTTGCCGGCATCCACATTTGCTTTAGCGGCTTTTTCGCTGCATACGGCAAGAGCTACATCGGCTTTGCGCACAACGTGCTGGCCGTGGCGCTCATTCGCGTGCCGGGCGCGTGGCTGCTATCGAACGCCTATTCCGACACGTTGTTTCCCATGGGCATCGCTTCGCCGTGCGGATCGATTTTGTCGGCAGTCATCTGTGTTGTCGCGTTTACCGTGCTCAACCGGCGCGGGGCTTTTGACAAGTTGGCAGCGTAGCGGAGCAACGCGAGCCTGGCGCCCCTCCCCTGTTTTTTTCCGAAAGGAGCGGTCCCATGACCGACTCGCCAACTGAACATACTGAGGGTCTGCTCCGCATTGGCGAGGTAGCGCGCCTGTTTAACCTGAGCGTGGGGACGCTACGTCATTACGAACAGATGGGCTTGCTGGACCCGGCGCACATCGATCCGGCAAGTGGGTACCGCTACTACGGATCGCGGCAGCTCTCCACCCTCAACACCATCAGCCACCTGCGTGTTCTCGACTTGCCGCTCGCGCAAATCCGCGAGTTTGTGACCACGCGCGATGTAGACCTCATGCAGCGGCAGCTAGCTCAGCAGCAGAAGCTCATCGAACGCAAGCGCCGCGAGCTGGAGCGCGTGTCACGCAAGATCGATAACCGGCTTGCGCTGCTCCACGATGCCTTGAACACCGAGCTCGATACCATTTGCACAATCGATGCGCCCGAGCTTCGCTGCGCCGTGTTGCGCGAACGCGTCAACCCTACCGATGCCTATGCGCTGGAGTGGCAAATTCGTCAACTGCAGAAGGGCCAGCACGAGACCTTTGTCTTTCTGGGCAACTTGGGCGTTGGGATTGGCGCCGAGCGCCTCGCCGCTGGCGACTTTGATGGCTATGATGAGGTCTTTCTGTTGCTCGATGACACCGATGACTACGTGGGCGACGTCGAGACGCGACCCGCCGCGCGCTGCCTGACCATAAGCTTCCGCGGCACGCACGGGCAAGCGGGCCCGCGCTATGAGCAGCTGCTCAGCTATATGCGCGAGCATAACCTGACACCCGCCGGTCCATCGCGCGAGATCGCCCTCATCGACGACATCATCAGCGACGACCCGGCGACCTACGTGACGCAGATCACGGTGCCGGTCTCTCTAGGCTAGACCGAGTCTCGTCTCCAGCTCGGTCAACGCCTCAAAAGCATCGCGAGATACACCTGCCGAGCGCTCACGTTCCGCAATGCGAATTCGCGCCATCAGGAGCTCTTTTGCCTGTACTTGAGCTTGCCTCGTGTGCCCTTCCGCCTGCGAGCAATTGCAATTATCTATATCCATTACGCCTCCGGCACCTGACCAGTAGCCAAAATCTGCTCGAGTGCGTCCTCATCCAGCACGGGCACGCCCAGCTGCTCGGCCTTGGTGAGCTTGGAGCCCGCTTTGGGGCCGGCGACCAGATAGCTCGTCTTCTTTGACACACTGCCCGAAACCTTGGCGCCGAGCACCTTGAGCGCCGCACCCGCCTCGTCGCGCGTGCGGTTGACGAGCGTGCCCGTGAGCACGAAGGTCAGACCCGCGAGCGGCTGCGCGTCGGCGAGCTCGCCCGCCACGCCAGCGTCGGCTGCGGCTTGCGCATGAGCGGCGCCCAAGTCGACCTCGAGAGACAGGCCCGCCTGACGCAAGCGCTCCAGCACGGCGAGGTTCTCGGGTACGGCCAGGAACTGCTTGACGCTCGCCGCAATCTTGGGACCGATGCCCTCGCACTCGGCGATGTCCTCTTCGCTCGCCAAGATGAGCTTGTCAATCGACAAGAATCGCTCGGCGATGACCTCGCCCACGCTCTTGCCCACGTGGCGAATGCCCAGGGCAAACAGCACGCGACCGAGCGGCTGGCTCTTGGACTTGTTGAGCTCGGCGATGATTTTCTCGGCCGTCTTGAGGCCTACCGGAATGGGGTCGCCCTTCTTGACGCCCTTTTTGCTATTGGTGCTCGCGTACACGCGGCCCGTGTCCAGGCCGGCGATGTCGTCGACTGTGAGCTGGTAGAAGTCCGCGACGTCGTGAATCAGCCCGGCGGCGATCATCTTGTCGACGATCTCGTCGCCTAGGCCGTCGACGTCCATGCAGCCGCGGCTTACCCAGTGGAGCAGGCGCTCCTTGAGCTGCGCCGGGCAGTCGATGGACACGCAGCGGTAGGCCACCTCACCATCCTCGTGGACCACGGGGCTGCCGCACACGGGGCAGACCTCGGGCATGTGCCAGTCGACACTGTCGGCAGGACGCTTGTCGAGCACCGGGCCCACGACCTCGGGGATCACGTCGCCTGCCTTGTGCACGATGATAGTGTCGCCCTCGCGCACGTTTTTGCGGCGGATCTCGTCGATGTTGTGCAGCGTGGCGCGCGCGATGGTGGAACCGGCGACCGTCACCGGGTCGAACTCGGCGACCGGCGTGAGCACACCGGTGCGGCCCACCTGGATGCGAATCTCGCGCAGGATGGTCTGCTTTTCCTCGGGCGGGAACTTAAAGGCAATGGCCCAGCGCGGCGCGCGGGCGGTAAAGCCCAGGTCGAGCTGCTGTTGGAAGCTATCGACCTTTACGACCACGCCGTCGATGTCGTAATCGAGGTCACCGCGGTGCTCAAGCGCCTGGGCACAGAACTCGTGAACCTCGGCGGGTGTGGCGCAGCGTGCCACGTTGGGGTTGACACTAAAGCCGGCGCTGCGCAGCCAATCGAGGAACTCGCGCTGGCTGTGAACGTGCAGCGGGTCGGTGTCGGCGATGGCGTAGATAAAGGTGGCCAGATCGCGGCGCGCCGTAACTTTTGGATCCTTTTGGCGCAGGGATCCTGCAGCGGCGTTGCGCGGGTTGGCAAAGGGGTCGCGGCCCTCGGCATCGGCCTCGTCGTTCAGGCGCACAAAGCTGCCCTTGGGCATATAGACCTCACCGCGCACTTCGATGGTACGCTCGCGGTCGGCGCCCATGTGGGCGAGCGCCGCTTCGGACAGATGCATGGGCACATCCTTGATGGTGCGCACGTTGAGCGACACGTCCTCGCCCGTTGTGCCGTCACCGCGCGTGGCGGCGCGCACAAAGGTGCCGTTTTGGTAGGTAAGCGCCACGCCCAGACCGTCGATCTTGAGCTCGCAGGTATAGGTGACGCTGCCGGCACCGAGCGCATCCTCAGTGCGCTGGAGCCACGCGTCGAGCTCGTCCAGGTCCATGGCATCGTCCATGGAATACATGCGTGCCATATGCGTGACCGGCGTAAACTGCTCACTCACGTACCCGCCCACGCGCTGGGTATAGCTGTCGGGCGTCACCAGGTCGGGGTAGGTGGCCTCGATTTCCTGCAGCTCAACAAGCATTTTGTCAAAGGCGGCGTCCGTGATCTCGGGCGCATCGAGCATGTAGTAGCGATAGGCGTGGTAATCGAGCTCGTGGCGCAGCTCGGCCGCGCGCGCTGCCGCTTGGGCACGGGCGTCGGTCGGTGCGGTGGCTTCCACGGTCGTGGGCGTTTCGGTATCGATGTCCACGCCGTCACCAAACAGGCTCGATTGCTCCATAGCGGCACTCCTTCGCTCGATTTCAAACGGGTACTAGAGTACCACCGGTCGCAACGGGGCCGAATAGCCCTTTCGAACCGCACCGAATCGGCAGCCGCCAGACCGGGGTGGATCGCGCGATCAAACCATGCCCTTGCCGTTTCGAAATGGTCCGTTTTCCTCCGTCCCCAACGGATCAATAAGAAAAGAGGGGCTGTCCCGCGTTGACGGGACAGCCCCTCTGGCTTCGATATGTGCGATACGGCTCGTTAGTAACCCTGACCGTAACCCTGGCCCTGCTGGCCCAGCAGCTCCTCCAGATACTGGCGCAGCTGCTCGTCGGTAATACCGCCGTTACCGGTATCGGTCGCGCTGTCGTCCTGCTGCTGGTTCTGCAGCTCCTCGTCGGAGCCCAGCTCGACGGTGACCTTCTTCTCGTCCGTGCCACGCATGAGCGTGATCTCGACCTTCTCGCCCACCTCGTGGCTGCGCAGCGCGATGATCAGACCATCGGCGCTCGTAATCTCGTCGTCGCCCAGCTTGGTAATGACATCGCCCTCCTGGATGCCGGCCTTGGCGGCGGGACCGTCCTCGACGACGCTCGCTACGTACGCACCACTATCGGTGCTCAGCTTGTTAGTGCGGGCGTTAAGCGCATTGACGCTCGAAAGCGTGGCGCCCAGATACGGATGAACCGGCGTCTTGCCGTCGATGATCTGGTCGGCAATGTTCTTGGCGTAGTTAACGGGAATAGCAAAGCCCACGCCCGAGCTGGAGCCCGAGTAGCTCTCGATGAGCGAGTTGATACCCACGAGCTCGCCGTTGTCGTTGACGAGTGCGCCACCGGAGTTACCCGGGTTGATGGCGGCATCGGTCTGGATCATATTGGCGTAGATGGTATTGCCGCTGGTAGAGCTCATGGCCGTGGAACGATAGAGCGCCGACACGATACCCGTGGAGACAGACTGCTCGTTGCCGAACGGCGAGCCGATGGCCATAACCCACTCGCCCACGTTGAGCTTGGAGGAGTCACCGATCTCAATCGGCGTGAGCTTGGAGGCGTCAGCATCCTTGAGCTTGATGACGGCCAGGTCGCTCGAGGCATCGTTGCCCACGAACTCGGCCTCATAGGTGGTGCCGTCGTCCATGGTCACCACGTACTGGTCATAGCCATCGACCACATGGTTGTTGGTGAGGATATGGCCCTCGGTATCGAGCACAACGCCCGAACCGACGCTGCCCGAGCCATCCGACTCGTCGGCAGACTGCGAAAGCGAGCCATTCTGGCTGCCGCTCGAAGTGGCGGTGATGGAAACGACGGAGGGCAACGCCTTGGCAGAAACGGCCTCGGCCAGCGTGGTGTCCTCGGAGTCGATCGTGATCTTTTGTGTCGACGAACCCGAAGCGCCCGCCGTCACGGCATTCCTGCCGCCGCCGATATCGAGCGTGCCACTCATAATGAGCGCGATGACCAGCAGGGCGCCGCAGGCACAACCGGCAAGCGCCGTAATAAAGATCGGCAGCTTTTTGGTCTTGGTCTTGACCACTGTGTGCTTGTTTACAACCTGCTGGCCGCCCAACGGCTTTCCGGTCTGCGTGTCGTAGGCCTGCACGTAGGGAATGTTGCTGTCGGCAGGCGTCGACTCCACCTGCACGCGCGGTTGCTGCTGAGTCTCGCCGGCGTGGGCTGCATCCTGGGGACGCTGGGAATCGTTCTCGCTCATAGCTGCAATCCTTTCGTCAAATAACCAAAGGCCCGCCAAACATGTGGCGGGCCATCATTGTTCACGTTGAGTTGTACCCCAAGCTGGGCAGTCCCGAGCACTAGATGCCAAGATTTCAGCTTTGCTTAAGTAATGACATGCTTATAGGCCAATTCGTTCTATGCCGTCATGTCTATTCGATATAACAGTCGATAGCAAAACTCACGGCTTCGCTCTCTGGCGTGAAAAAAGTCTCTCTGCTTCTTGTTCGCGTTTTTTCATTGCCATTTTCATCTCTGACCACCGTGTCAACCACGAGCGTCAATCGCTTCCGAGCGTTCGGCAGCTCCAAGGCTTCCGCCATCCCAGCTCGCATCAAAATGGGAACTCCTGCCATCAGGCCTAAAAACTGCTTCCCATCATTTATTCTTCATTCCCCTTGTCTACTTGATTTGGCTTTCTCGGCTGAATGGGGATATAGAACAGTCCCGTCAAGTTCCTTATCTTCCACAAAAACTAGAATCCATTTTTCACCTGCCTTCAACCCTGCAACATATCCGGAACTTGACTTGCGACGCATATCAATCTTTTTACGGCAACCACTTGGCATCAACGCCTCAAATTGCCCGTTATGAACATCCGATAGAGTGCGAACTTCGATCGCAACAACCGTGTCGTTTTCTCCCCCATTAGTCGCCCCTAGCAGGGACAAACTCACTGCAGCGACCAAGGAAAGAAAAAGAACCAATAGGGGTACTGCCCTTCTAATGAACTTGTCGCCATTCACGAGTACAATCACCCCTTGCAATATGTTCCGTCGTGAGCCGTGTAAATTGATACGTCATATGGAAGAAACTGCAGCCGGTTTATCCATCCGTTCCAAACCACAAGCAGGTACTTCTTGGCATTTGAGTATGTGTTATGCATTGCCACATAGCCCACAACTGCCATTGCGCGCCCGCTGCCATTTGACCGGAGCCTCCCAGAGAAAACATTGCCGAAACGCGCATGCGTAGGTTTTCGTCTCTTTGATAACTTCTGTTTGCGTTGGCGTTATCATTCCCGAAATCGTTTTGCTCGCATCAACAACATATCCCTGTTTATACAAATCCTTGGCAGGTAACTAAATGATATTCGTTAGATAGTGCTATACGTTTGATATTGTTTTACTGACACACTTTTAATCGATGAAAGGTCCTCTTTTCACCCTAAACGAGAAAAGGGTACTGGAGAAATCTCCGGTACCCTCACATTGCCTCTATTTATTTGCTAGTCCTTAAACAGATAACCCACGCCGCGGACGGTGGTGATGTGCGCCGCGATCTGCGGGCCCACCTTGGAGCGGATGCGTCGAATGTGCACGTCGACGGTGCGCGTGCCGCCGCAGTACTCAAAGCCCCACACGCGGTGCAGCAGCACCTCGCGGCTGTAGGCGCGGTTGGGGTGCGTCGCCAAAAAGCTCAGCAGCGAGTACTCCATCAGCGTCAGGTCGATGGGCTCGTTATCGAGCGT
>USLO01000080.1 GCA_900555515.1 uncultured Collinsella sp. | reverse complement strand
GGCGCTGACCTTCTGGTCGCGCCCTTGAAGTTGAACGTCAGATTGTCCAAATGCGGCCCGCGCAGCGTCGAGCCGTTACGGCGTTTGGTAAAACGCCGTAACCTACACCCGCTCCGCGATCTCGTGGATGAGGTAGTCGGTCTTTTCCCAGCCCAGACACGGGTCGGTGATCGACTTGCCAAAGACGCCGCCGTCGACCGGCTGGTTGCCGTCCTCCAGGTAGGACTCGATCATAAAGCCCTTGACCAGCTTGGAGATGGACTCGTTGCGGCGGCAGCTGTCGAGCACCTCCTTGCAAATGCGATACTGCTCCAGCGGACGCTTGCCCGAGTTGTCGTGGTTGCAGTCGATGACCGCTGCCGGATTGGCATAACCGGCGTGCTCGGTATAGCGCTCGGCCAGGCGCTCGAGGTGCTCGTAGTGGTAGTTGGGGTAGGTGCGCCCATCGAGACCGATGTAGCCACGCATAACGGCGTGCGCGAGCGGATTGCCGCCGCACTCGACCTCCCAGTTGCGGAAGATGAAGCTCTGGTGCGCCTGCGCGGCGTAAATGGAGTTGAGCATAACGGTGGTAGAGCCGGCAGTGGGATTCTTCATGCCGACGGGCACCGAAATGCCGCTCGACACCAGGCGATGCTCCTGGTTTTCGACCGAGCGTGCGCCCACGGCAACATAGCTCAGCAGGTCAACGAGGTACTGGTAGTTGGACGGGTAGAGCATCTCATCGGCGGTAAAGAAGCCCGTTTCCTTAATAACGCGCAGGTGCATATGGCGGATGGCCTTGACGCCCTCGAGCAGGTCGTCGGGAGCCTCGGGGTTGGGGTTGTGTAGAAGACCCTTGTAACCGGTGCCCTTGGTACGCGGCTTATTGGTGTAGACGCGCGGAATGATGATGAGCTTGTCCTTGACCTCCTCGGCGGTCTTGGCCAGTCGGTTCATGTACTCAAGCACCGAATCCTCGCGGTCGGCAGAGCACGGGCCGATGATGAGCACCTTGCGTGCGTCCTCACCGGTAAAGACTTTGGCGACCTCGGCGTCAAATGCCTGCTTTTTGGCGGTAAGCTCGGCAGAAAGCGGCATTTCCTCGCGGATCTCCATGGGGATCGGCAACTTGCGTTTGAATTCCATGGCCATAGGGGCCTCCTCAATCTATAGAAAGAGCAATAAGCGTACTGTTGAGTGTTCGGCATTATCCGCTGTCGCACGCTAAAGTGCAAGCCCTTGTTACCCCGAAACCTGCCAAAAAGGGACAGGTTTATTTTGGCAGGTTTTATCTGGGTAAACGTCGGCGGATGTCGGGAGGAAGTGGCACCGCGCGCGACCCTAAGGCTGTTGTCGGTTCCCCAGGAAACACCCTGTGGGCAAAAAATGCCAAATATGAGTACGGTTGCTAACCTAGTAACATATCAGTCTAGCAAGATAATAGACAAAGTGAAAAATATGTTCATTAACGTTGGCACACAGAAGCCCGCTAACGGGCGTTTTGATTAATTTGAAGGCGTATAGAGGCCGCAAGGAGGTCGTTTGAGGCGGTTTTGGCTGTTACCAAAAAGGAAACAGTACTCATATTTGCCATTTTTTGCCCACAGGGCTTCGAAGGGGCTGTCAATCAGGTCCCAGGGGAGGCGGCTCAAGGGCCGTAGAACAAAAACGGGGGCGCAGGTTGTCCAGCGCCCCCGTTCTCGGGCGTTATTCGTTCCCTGCGGCAGAATTTACGCCGCCTCGTCGAACTGCGAGTTGTACAGGTCGGCGTAGAAGCCGCCTTGGGCGAGCAGCTCGTCGTGCGTGCCCTTCTCGACGATGTCACCGTCGCGAATTACCAAGATCACGTCGGCGTTGCGGATCGTGGACAGGCGGTGCGCGATAACAAAGCTGGTACGGCCCTGCATCAGCGCATCCATGGCACGCTGAATAAGCTCCTCGGTACGGGTATCGACGTTGGAGGTCGCCTCGTCCAGAATCAGCGCCGGGCGGTCGGCCAAAATGGCACGGGCGATGGTCACGAGCTGGCGCTGACCCTGCGACAGGTTAGTGCCCTCCTCGTTGATCATAAAGTCGTAGCCGCCGGCGAGCGTATGGATAAAGTGGTCGCAGCGTGCGGCACGTGCAGCGGCTTCGACCTCGGCATCGCTCGCATCGGGGCGTCCGTAACGGATGTTCTCGCGGATGGTACCGTTAAACAGCCAGGTATCCTGCAGCACCATGGCAAACTCGCCGCGCAGCGCCGCGCGGTCCCAGTCGCGCACGTCGACACCCTCGACGCGCAGCGAACCGCCGTCCACATCGTAGAAGCGCTGCAGTAGCTTGATGAGCGTGGTCTTGCCAGCGCCGGTGGGACCGACGATGGCGATGGTCTGGCCGGGCTGCGCCTCGCAGCTAAAGTCGTGGATGATGGTCTTGTCGGGCGTGTAGCCAAACTTGACATGGTCGAACTCCACGTGGCCGGGGCGCTTCTCGGGAATCTGCGCGTCGGCCTTCTGCTCCTCCTCGGGCGCGGCCAGGAATTCAAACACGCGCTCGGTGGCGGCGGCCATCGACTGCATCGTGTTGCTCACGTTGCCCAGCTGCTGCACCGGCTGCGTAAAGTTGCGCACGTACTGGATAAAGCTCTGGATGTCGCCGGGCGTGGCATTGCCGGTCAGCGCGAGCTGCGCACCCACCACGACGACGCCCACGTAACCCATGTTACCCACCAAGCTCATAAGCGGCATCATCAGGCCCGACAGGAACTGCGAACGCCAGCCACTAATAAAGAGGCGGTCGTTTTGACGGTCGAACTCCTCGATTGAGGCCTCGGCGCGGTCGAACACCTGAATAACGTTCTGGCCGGCAAAGTCCTCCTCGATAATGCCGTTGACGGCGCCCAGAACCTGCTGCTGCTCGCGGAAGTACGGTTGCGAGAAGTGAATCATCACGGTCAGGATAATCGCGGCGGCCGGCAGCGTGAGCACGGTGACGCCGGTAAGCGGCAGGCTGATCGAAAGCATCATGACGAGCACGCCGATAATCTGCGTCACCGACGTGATGAGCTGTGTCACGCTCTGGTTGAGCGACTGACCCAGCGTATCGACGTCGTTGGTGATGCGGCTGAGCACGTCTCCCTTGCTGTGGCCGTTGAAGTAACTCATCGGAACGACGGCGATCTTGGCGGCGATCTCCTTGCGCATGCGGTAGCAAATCTTTTGCGTGACGCCGGTCATGAGCCAGCCCTGGATGAGGCTGCAGACAGAGCTCGCCAGATACAGGCAGAGCAAAAAGCCGAGCGTCTTGGCGATCCAGTCAAAGTCAACGTCGCCGGTACCGTTGACCTTGGCAACCAGGCCCTCGAACAGTTTGGTGGTAACCTGGCCGAGCACCTTGGGCCCCACAATGTTAAAGATGACCGAGCATACGGCAAAGGCGACGGCGGCAAACACGGCAATCTTGTGCTGGCCGATATAGCCGAGCAGCTGCCTCATGGTGCCCTTAAAGTCCTTGGCCTTTTCGCCACGGCGCATGCCACCCATACGACCCATGGGGCCACGCTGGCGGGTGGGTTTGGGAATCTGAGTCTTGGTCTCGTCTGCCATTAGCGCTCGCCTCCTTCCATGACGGCTGCAATCTCTTCTTGGGTAAGCCCCAGCTCCTCGGCGGAAAGCTGCGACTGTGCGATCTCCAGGTACGCCGGGCAGCTGTGCAGCAGCTCCTCGTGCGTACCGGTGCCCACCACGTGACCGTCGTCGAGCACGATGATCTGGTCGGCGTGCATGATAGTCGCGATGCGCTGGGCCACGACCACGAGCGCGGCGTCGGTGACGTTTTTGGCGAGCTCCTCGCGCAGGCGCGCGTCGGTCTTGTAGTCGAGCGCGCTAAACGAATCATCGAACACTACAACCTCGGGCTTTTTGGCCAACGCGCGGGCGATGGCCAGGCGCTGGCGCTGGCCGCCTGAAACATTGGAGCCGCCCTGGCTGATGGGGGAGTCGTAGCCGCCCTCGCGCTCGGCAATAAAGTCCTCCGCCTGGGCGACACGTGCTGCCTGGCGCATATCCTCGTCACTCACCATGTCGCCGGCAAACTTGAGGTTGCTCTCAACGGTGCCCGAGAACAGGCGACCCTGCTGCGGAATGTAACCAATGCGGTGGCGCAGCTCGGAAAGGGTCATGTCGCGCACGTCGATGCCGTCGAGCGAAATGCTGCCGCCCGTGACGTCGTACAGGCGCGGAATCAGCTGCACGAGCGTGGACTTGCCCGAGCCCGTGGAGCCAATGATGCCGAGCATCTGGCCGGCGTGCGTGGTGAAGTTTACGCCGCTGATGACGTCGGCGCGGGCATCGGGATACTGGAAGCTCACGTCGCGGAAGGTGAGCTCGCCGCGCGGCGCGCTGGCAGCAGGCAGTTTGGGCGAGACAGGGTCGTTGATACTCGTGGGGCAGGTGATGACCTCTTCCACGCGCTCGGCTGCGACCTCGGCGCGGGGCAGGATGACCGAAACCATGGTGAGGATCATAAACGCCATGACGATCTGCATGGTGTAGGAGATGAACGCCATCATGTTGCCGACCTGCATCACGCCGTCGGACACGCCCTGCGCGCCAAACCAGACGATAAGCACGGTGATGCAGTTCATGACGAGCATCATGAGCGGCATCATAAAGCTCATGGCGCGGTTGGTGTAGAGCTGCGTAGTCATCAGGTCGAGCGACGCCTTGTCAAAACGTTCGAGCTCATGCTCCTCGCGGTTGAACGAGCGGATGGGCATAAGGCCGTCGAGCAGCTCGCGGGCGGTAAGGTTCACGCGGTCCACAAAGCTCTGCATCTTTTTGAACTTGGGCATGGTGAGGCCCATGAGCACGCCGACGACGGCCGAAACCGCGATGATGGCCACAGCGATGGTCCACTCCAGGCCGGTGTGGTTGGCCAGGACGCGCATGACGGCGACGATGCCCATGACGGGGGCCATCAGGCACATACGGATAAACAGGGTTGCGGCCATCTGGATCTGCTGAATGTCGTTGGTGCAGCGGGTAATGAGCGAGGCCTGGCTAAATTTGCCCACCTCGGCTGGCGAGAAGTGCATAACCTTGTTGAAGGTCTCGCGGCGCAGGTCGCGGGCGATGGAGCAGGCGGTGCGCGACGCCACGGCACCGGTCAGGATGGTGGCGACGAGCGACACCAGGCACAGGCCAAACATCGTGGTCGCCATGCGGCTCAGGTACGCGTTCTGCACGTCGGCGGGGTCGATGCCCTGCGCCTTGTACTCGTCCTGCACATAGCTCACGGCGCGTTGGGTCACAATGGAGCCCGACATGGAGCCCATTTTGTCCGCCATTTGGTTGGCACCCTCGACGAGCTTGCCCTGGTCGATTAGGCCGCCTTCAACGCCCAGACGCAGGCTCTTCATGGTGATCTTACCGCCGTCGGCGTCGATCTGTTTTTGCATGTTCTGCGCCGCCGCGGCCTTCTGCTGCATCTCGGCGAGCTGCTCGGGCGTCATCGCCGCCATCTGCTCGGGGGTGGGCATGGCCTGGGCAGCGTTGTTGTCTTTCTCGCTGGACGAGCCCATCATGTCGCCCATGGAGTTGGCGTCGATGCCCTGGTTGAGCGAAAGGACAACAGTCTCGGGCAGGCTCATAATGTCGGCAATCTTGCCTCCATCGGCACGCTCTTCCTCGGTGCCCTCGTACGTTCGAATGTCGTTTTTGTCAGCCTTGCTAAACACGGCCTCCACAGCCTTGGCGTCCTTGGCGCTCATAAAGAGTTCGAGGTCGTCGAGCGATTCGGCGCGGATGGTGTCGGGTACGGGCGACGCGATGCCGCCTTGCTGCACACCCACGTCGACGATGTCGCTCATATAGGTAGGCAGCGCCAGATCGGCGTTGCAGCTGATTACGATAAGTACGATAGCTGCGAACAGTGCCAGGATATGTTTTTTAAAGAGCTTGAGAATCCTCACTCGGCATCTCTCCTTTCTTGATTACGGTCGATAATTTCGTTGGCACGCCTTAGAAGACGCACCATCTCTTGGGTATCTGTTTCGCCGAGCTGCTCGAGGAAGGCCGCGGTGCGGCTCTCGAATTCCCGACGTTTGATTTCGAGATCCTGGAATCCTTTGTCGGTCACCGTGACGTGCACGCGACGACGGTCGGTCTTTGAGTGCTCGCGCTCGACCCAGCCCTTGGCTTCGAGAGCGCGTAGGATATTGGCGATGCGGGCACTCGAGACCCAGGCGCGATCAGCGAGTTCGCTCGGCGTGAGCGAGCCGCCGGCGCGCATGAGGGCGCGCATGACGGCCATCTCGCCGCCGAGGGCTTTGTCCGCAAAGCGAGAAATGCGCTGATGCATGCTGCCGAATTCGGTAAGGAGCTGGCGCCCAAGTTCACGGAAATCGGTATCTTCCACCGAAAACCCCTAACACTAGAAACTATTTTCGGTGAAAGATGATACCCCCGCTCAACCATCCCATTCGGTGGATTTCTAGGCATGTCCCAAAAATCTACTTGGCCGCTAGGCAATATTAAGAGTGCATTAAGACTTAAAATCATTCAATTGCTGAAGCGTTTCAAAGAACTATTATGCACGCGGTTAGGCGAGGGGTTGTCACCACCATGACGACTGAGACTCATATAATCGCCACGTGCGATGCTCCAACTTCCCGCAAGGAGACACCTTACATAAAGGGGGATGGAGTCATGGCATTTGACTTCACGGGTAAAACCGCGATCGTTACCGGTGGCACTCAGGGCATTGGCCTCGAGATCGCCAAGGGCATCGTCGCGGGCGGCGGACACGTCGCGCTCATCGCAAGGAACGCTGCTAAGGGCGAGGCCGCTGTGGCCGAGCTTGGCGAGGGCAACAAGTTCTATCAGCTCGATGTCGCCGATGCGCCCAAGGCGCGCGAGACCGTCGAGCAGATTTTTACGGACCTGCCGCAAACCAACATCTTGATCAACTGCGCTGGCGTCATCAGCACCAAGAAGTTCGACGAGATCGATGACACCGAGTGGCGTCGCACCATCGACATCAACCTCAATGGCACCTTTACCATGATGAACGCCGTGTACCCGCACTTTAAGGCGGCCCATGCCGGCACTATCGTCAACGTGAGCTCTGTTGCTGGCAAGATCGGTGGCGGCCTGCTCGGCACCGCTGCCTACGCCAGCTCCAAAGCAGGTGTTAACGGTCTAACCAAGGCAGTCGCCAAGGAAGGCGGCAAGTTTGGCGTTCGCTGCAACGCTGTGTGCCCGTCGCTCACGTTGACCGATATGACCTCGATTCTCTCTGACGAGAACTCTCAGCGCATCATCAACGGTATTCCTCTGGGCCGCGCCGCCCAGGCCAGCGAGCCTGCGCAGATGGTACTGTTCTTCGCTTCCGACCTCGCCAGCTTCGTGAACGGCGAGATTGGTGACTGCGACGGCGGCATCGTCCTGGACGGGTAATACCCCGCGGTGATCGTTTGGCGGCGACCCTGGCGACTCGGGGTTGTCGCCTTCTTTCTGACATAGGCGCGTGCGGCTACGATTCGCATGCATCCAAAGGAGATATATATGAGTGAATCGACTGCGGTGGAGGCGCCGGCGGCAAAGGAGCCGTTCTTTAAGATGTCCTCCATCCCGGGCGCCAATATCTTGGTGCCGCTTCTGTTGGGCTGCCTGCTCAACACGCTATTCCCCGACCTGTTTAAAACGCTCGGTAGCTTTACGCTTGGCATGACCCAGCAGGGTGCAGGCCCGCTCGTTGGCGCCTTTTTGCTCATCGTCGGTACGACGATTTCGTTTAAGAGTGCTCCCGCC
>USLO01000079.1 GCA_900555515.1 uncultured Collinsella sp. | reverse complement strand
GTCCTCACCGGGACTCAGTTTGCCCACCAGCTGCAATTGCACCGGGCGATGAACGCCATCGCGCTCGCTATGGGCCTCAAGTGCGACCGAAGCGAAGCGTTTCAGAAGCGGCAGAACGACCTGCGAGAATTCGTGATTCGGCACTGGGACGGCAACCTTTAGGGGCGCTTTGGTCCTTCTACGGGGTGCCGTGGGCAGGCAAACCATCACAACATTCGACGTTTTTTGCCAAAATCGGGAAAAGCATCGAATGTTGTGATGGTCTGTGTTGAGGATGGGCTTGGAAAGTCCGTTTTGCTCGAAGCGACCTGTCCTGTCGTACGGGTGTCGGCATGATTCTCTCGTGGGGTATTATGTTTTCCGAAGAATAAAACGCCGCGTGAGGGGAGGCTGCGTGGACGGGCATGTGCAACATGACGGCTTTGGTCGCGATATCAACTACCTGCGCATTGCCGTTACCGACAAGTGCAATTTCCGCTGCATTTATTGCATGCCGGCCGATGGCGTGGCGCCCCGCGCGCACGACGAGCTGCTCAGCGCCGAGGAAATCGCCCGCTTTGTGCGCCTAGTGGCGGGGGAGGGCATTCGCCGCGTGCGTCTGACGGGTGGCGAGCCGCTGGTCAGCCGCCGTATCATCCCGCTTATTCGTGACATCCACGCGATCCCGCAGATCGAGGACATCTCGCTTACCACCAACGGCGCCCTGCTGCCCAAGCTGGCGCCGCAGCTCAAAGATGCCGGGCTTAACCGCGTCAACATCTCGCTCGACACGCTCGACCCTACGCTCTTTGGAAAGATCACGCGCCTGGGCCGACTCGAGCAGACCATGGCCGGCATCGACGCGGCGCTGGCTTGGGGCTTTGAGCCCGTTAAGGTCAACTGCGTTGTTGTGCGACGGCTCAACCAGGATGTGGCGGCCCTCGCACGGCTGACCGTCGACCGCCCTATCCACCTGCGCTTTATCGAATACATGCCCATCGGCGACGAGCGCACCAGCTCGCATTGCGCTGTGGACCCGCATGCGCCCGCGCTCAATCCCGAGTTGTGGGACGCGAGCGATACCGTGCCGAGCGACGAGCTGCGGGCGCGCATCAATGCTGGGGCCGCCGCGACGGGTCTGGGCGAGCTTGAACCGCTCGACATCAACGACGCTCCTGCCGGCGCGGGCCCTGCGCGCTATTGGCACTTTCCGGGCGCGGCGGGAACGGTTGGCTTCATTAGCGCCATGTCCAACCATTTTTGTGCGAATTGCAACCGTCTGCGCCTGACGGCCGATGGCAACGTGCGTCCGTGCCTGTTCAGCGATGCCGAGTATTCGGTGCGTGAGGCGCTGCGCCGTGGTGATGATATGCAGGTACTTTCGATTTGGCGTGATGCCGTGGCCCACAAACCGCAGGAACACGCGATAATTGAGGGCACGCAACGATTTATGTCCCAAATCGGAGGATGATCATATGGCCAAGAGCAGGTACGCCGATGCCACCAAGGCCGCTCGCAGGGCCGCGATGTCTGCCCACAAAGTCACGGCTGCGGCCAGCGATGCCGTTACAGGCGCGCAACCGACTGCCAGCGCTGCCGCCGAGCCCGCCCGCGACGCCCGCCGCGACGAGCTGACGCACGTGGACGCCAAGGGCGAGGTACGCATGGTCGACGTGTCCGACAAGGCCGAGACCCATCGCATCGCCATCGCCGAGGGCACCATCCTCATGCATCCCGAGACGCAGGCCATGGTGCTGCAGGACCGCGCCAAAAAGGGCGATGTGCTCGCCTGCGCGCGCGTGGCGGGCATTATGGCCATCAAGCGTACGAGCGACATTATCCCCATGTGCCATCCGTTGCTCATTACCAAGAGCAAGTGCGATATTGCGCCCATCGCTCCGGCGGGGACGCCTGTCGATGACGTGCCCGAGGGCTGGGCGCCGGCGCGCGCGGACGGGCAGGTTGGCTTTCACGTGCTGGTTACGGCCGGCGTGACGGGCAAGACGGGTATCGAGATGGAGGCGTTGACCGGCGCGAGTGCCGCGTGTCTGACCATCTACGACATGTGCAAGGCCGTCGATCGCGGCATGGAGATCGTCGACGTGCGCCTGTTGCACAAGGAGGGCGGCCGCTCGGGCGTGTGGAATCGCGCAGAGCGTCAGACCGCTGCTGTTGAGGCCGTGGCCGCTGACGGTGTCGCGCCCGCGAGCGCGCCCGTCGCCGTCGCGCCCGCAGCTCCCACTCCGGCTGTCCCCGCAATCGCGTTTATCGGCTACCAAAACTCGGGCAAGACAACGCTCGTCGAGAAGGTTATCGCCGAGCTCACCCGTCGCGGCCTGCGCGTGGGCTCTCTCAAGCATCATGGGCATCACGGCTTTGATATCGACGTGCCCGCTAAGGACACCTGGCGCCATCACCAGGCCGGATCCAAGCACGTGGGCCTCATCTGTGCCACGCGCTGGGCGGAGTACGCCGACACGCGCGAGGAGGACGAGATGCCCGCGCGCGAGCTGCTGTCGCGTTACAACGATGTCGACGTGGTGATCATCGAGGGCTACAAGACCGAGGGCTTCGACAACATCGTCGTCGCGCGCTCCGGTGTCGACCGTCTGCGCGGCAAGAGCTCGCTCGACCTGGTCGACGGTCACACGCTGGCCCTTGCCTGCAATGAGGCCCTGGCGCGTCAGGCCTTCGACGCCGGCTTTGCGACCCGAGCCATCAACATCAACGACGCCCGAGCCATCTGCGACCTCATCCAAGATCATCTGGCCTAAAACCTGCCAAAAAGGGACAGGTTTATTTTGGCAGGTTTTATCTGGTCAAACGTCACATCCACCACAAAGGGGCCAGACACCTTTGTGGTGGTTTTTGCGCTGCTGCTGTTTGGCCGCTGGCACTTGGATCGTGCCGCAAGGCAGTAAAAACCATCACAACATTCGATGAAAATCGCGATTTTGCCGAAAAACGTCGAATGTTGTGATGGTTTGCGCCCCGGGCCAGGCCACCCTGCGGGTCCGGCCACCACAAAGGGGCCAGGCACCTTTGTGGTGGTTTTGCACCAAAGCGTCCCGTGTGCGCCTTGGTATACCATGTACGCCGTTCACGAATACACCCCACACCGCCGCACAACCCAGAAAGGCCCCCATGGACACCACCTTTAGCCACATCAAAGTCGTGTTCTGCGATATCGACGGCACGCTGCTCACGAGCCAGCACACGGTGTCCCCGCGCACCGTGGCGGCGATCCGCGCCCTGCGCGAGCGCGGCGTGCTCTTTGGCCTGTGCACCGGGCGCGACGCCCACGCGACCGAGGCCATGTACAAGCTCTGGGGCATCGAAGGCCTGGTGGACGTGATGGTGGGCTGCGGCGGCGCTGAGGTCATCGACCGCGCGCACGACATCAACGAGCTGAGCTATCCGCTGCCGGGTGAGACCGTCGCGCGTATCTGCGAGCACATGGCGGACCTTCCGGCAACGCCCGTCTGCCCCCGAGACGGCGTGTTCTACGTGCCCGAGAGCAACGCGTGCGTCGAGCACCTGTCGCGCGTCGATGGCGTGCCCTATCAGGTGGTCGATTTTGCCGAGTTCTTACGCGAGCCGCAGCCCAAGGTGATGTTTACCATGGCGCCCGAGGTGATGCCGCAGGTCATCGAGCGAGCATCGACGTTTGCCGATGACACTGTTAAGGCGGCGGCTCTGCAAACCACGCAGCGGCTCTACGAGTTCATGGATCCGCGCGTGTCCAAGACGCGCGGCCTTGTGCGCGTGGCGGAGCTCAACGACATGGAGCTCCAGGACATCTGCGTGTTTGGCGATGCGGACAACGACACCTGCATGGTGGCTGACGCCGGCGTGGGCGTGGCCATGGCAAATGGCAGCGATGCCACCCGTGCCGCCGCCGATTTTGTAACCGCGAGCAACGACAAAGACGGCATCGCGATCTTTATCGAGGAACATCTGCTATAACGCCGGGGGGAGAACCACCGCAAAGGGGACAGGCACCTTTTGCGGTAGCCTCAGGCGATTTGGGCGAATTGATACCGAAAATCTGCGCGAAAACACAAATAACGTTGTCTGAACATCACGCTTCTAACCACCGATGGGTTAAAGATATTCTCATCAGTTTGGTAGGATATTTCTCTCGGTAAATGACCTACCGCTCACGGTCGATTTTCGACTGTTCACAGGATGTTTACTCTTGAGCAAAATGTTGTGCAAATAAATCTAATGCCATTAAAAAATGATGGGCGTCTAAAATACCAGTAGAAACAAAAAATAGATAGCGAATAAACAAAGGTAAATCTGAGCAAATGTCAAGAGAATTGAGAATTCGCTACAAAACTACTGGTTTTCTTGCTCAGATGTTCAAACAATCGCTACAATATGCATTACTAAGCGTGCGCAATTACAGATTGCGCAGATACGTTTGATAGTGAAAGAGCAAGATCGCGGTCTCTTGGGGAGGAGACATCGATGAAAGCGAATTCAGACAATTCTAAGCAGAGTAATAAAGCGACGCGTCGCGTACTGGCAGGCGTTTTGTGCGGAGCCTCCGTTTTGAGCCTGGTACTGTCGCTCGTCATGCCTCCAATCTCGCAGGCCATTGCCAACGATGATCAGATGGTTTCTACCGAGAAAACTGTGATGGGGGGGGGTTCCTCAAGTGAGTCTACTGATGTAGATAACACCAACAACGGGGATACCGAAAACCAGAATAGTGACGAGACCGAGGGCGACGAGACTGGCTCTTCAAATGGCGATGAGCAGACCCAGACTGAGGATCAGCTCGAGGACGAGCTGCAGGTCGAAGATGGTGACTCGTCGAATGACGACGCCGTAATGACAGCTGCAGAAGGCGGGCAAACCAAAACGGCAGCTAATGAGATAGCTAGTGCTAATGACCTGGACAGCAAGCTCAGGGCCGTTGGAGAGAATGGCCAAGCCAGCTTTGACCTTACGATGGATGTTGAGTGCAGCTCAACAATCCAACTCGATAAGAGCGGCAGCAATATCACGCTGAATCTAAACGGCCATAAGATTAAATATACGAATCAGAGCCAGCCCCTGTTTAACATCACCGGTGGCGCGACACTTACAATTAAGGATTTAATTAAGGATTCTGATTCTGAGAAAGATCCTGAGAAAGCGAGTGAAAAGGTCATCAAAGTCCAGGAGCTAAATGATCAGGGCCAGAACTTAAATCCCGCCAATTATGGTAAAGCAGCAGAGTTTGTTTACAACGATGGCATTCCGTCTAGCCTTACCTACTACGTGACCGAATCGTCTCCGAGTACAGCAGACATAACCAAGACAACCGAGACGCTTTTCAAACATAGCGTCAATATTTATGGTGCCATCGTGGCGTGCAACAGCAGCAACAGAGTGAGTCTCATCAAACTCGATGGTGAGGGCTGTACGTTTAACCTTCAGGGTGGCGTGCTTACTCAAAAGAACAATTGCAACGTTGATGGCCTTATCTATGCCCAGAACGGCTCTGTCAACATGAGTGGCGGATACGTTTGTGGCGCTTCTATGGGCCGCGATGGTGCTGGTGCTGGAATTCATGTTGAGGGCTCAACCCTGGATGAGGGCTCAACCCTGGTGATCTCTGACGGCGTAATCGCTGGTAACTATGCCCCCAGTGGCGGCGGCGTTTATGCCCGGAATTCTGCGGTAAACATGGTTGGCGGTATTATCTCCGGTAACGGTACAAATAATGATCAAAACGGTTTTGGCGCGGGAATTTGTGCTGAGAACTCTAATGTGACCATTACGGATGGTCACATTACTAACAACAAATATCAGCACTACGATGAAAGTCACAAGGGTAACGGTTGCCACGGTGGTGGCGGCATTGCTGCTTTCAATGGCGGCAGTCTCACAATTGCAGGCGGTTACATCACGGGCAACTACTCTGCCGAGGCTGGCGGCGGCGTTTATGCTGGCGCTTGGAAACAAGCTCTTTCCGGGTTTAAGTTTTCTGGTGGAATCATCGCCAGCAATGTGGCGCAAAACTCAGAGGGTGGCGGTATCCGTATCGCTGCGCCTACCGAGAGCGTGTTTGAAGTGCCGATTGATTCGCACGCTGATTCACACGCTTATATCACGAACAATACGACTAATACATCCAATGACTGGGGTGGCGGCGGCGTGTTCGTCCAGGGAAGCGGCGACAACAGCGTTCAGCCGGCAAGCCTCAGGATTTCTAACGCTCTGATTACTAACAATCATGCCAGAGGCTTTGGCGGCGGGTTTGCCGCTTGCCCGACTGGTAAGACTGCCATTACCGATACCGATGGCATCGCGATTTTCGGTAATTCTGACGATAAAGGTGAAAATCGATCGGGCGGCAGTAATGGGAAGAGCGAGGACTGGGATTTCGATGAGAAGGATGATAAGGGCGGCGAAATAACCGAAGCTTTTATAAACGCCGGCCATGAGGACCTTTTCTTAATTCACGATTCTTCCAATTCGGAAAACAATCCGTATATCGCTGCCGTAACTGGACAAATGCTTGGTGGCGGAGCTGCTAACTGGTCGGGCACGATCGACAAAACACCAACGTCTATCGGCAAGTATGAGGGCGCCCAAGCTAAGTACATGATTGGCCTTAAATCTGAGCCGATTAAGGAAGATATGGATGCTGCTACCGCGGCTGCGTCCCTCTTCATCACGGGCAACAGATCCAACATTCACGGTGGCGGCATCATGACCAACGGCGACGTAATCGCTGGCTCCACCACGCGGGTGAGCGTGTATCCCAAGATGAAGCTCAACGGCACTAAGGCGCTGGAAGGCCGCGCGCTTACTGCGGATGATGCGGGAAAATTCAGGTTCCAACTCTTGGAGCCGGGCGAGAGCGGTGGTGTCCCTAGCTTTAATAATAATGATGATGGCAAATTGCAGCTCAATGGCTGTTCAATAGTTGGCGATGACGATGGGGCCACGAACGACGCTGGAGGTAACTTTGTCTTTGATTTGGGCAGGGTCCACTCCGCTGGTGCGAACGTCTACTACCTCGTTGAGGACCCCGGCAACGTTGCGGATCGCGTCCCTGGCGTGGACTACGACCAGACCATCTACAAGATTGAGCTTACAACTACAACCGAAAAGCGGCCGGTGCTGAATATTGATTACATCTACTATTTAGTTACGAATGTAAGGGTTACTAATCTCAAAAATAATGAGGCGAAAACGTTTACTCCGAACAACGGTAGCGATGTCTCCATTAAGATCACCGATGGCAACACCGACAAGACCTTTACTAATGCATACAAACCCAAGGGCTCTTGGACGCCTCAGGTGACCAAGAAGGTTGATGGTGGCGAGATGAAGGCGTTCTCATTCGAACTCGCGAACGAGGACGATCCGAACTTCAACAAACCGGAAATGGTAACAATTAATCCTGATCCTGCGAATGTCAAAACTGACAAAAACGGTAATGCGACGAGCACGGTCAATTTCAAGCCGAAGAGCTATGAGCTCACGGACCTTAAAAATGGTTCCAAGACCTTCACGTACTATGTGCGCGAGAAGGGCGAAAGCTCGACCTATCCGCATTACAAGTTTGATCAGTCGGTCTATAGGTTCACGGTTGTGGCAACGGATTGCACAAAAGAAGGAAAGATCAAATGTGCGGTGACCTACAGGAAGGGAACTGTTGGTTCCGATGGCAAGTGGGTTGCCGACGCTAATAGCGAAGACCACGACCTCACCGACACCTCCACCCCCGCCCCCACCTTCACCAACACCTACTCAACCTCTTTGCCCCTTTCTGGTATGTCGGGCGTCACTCTGACGTACCTTGCCGGCGCGGCGGTGCTTTGCGCTGCTGC
>USLO01000078.1 GCA_900555515.1 uncultured Collinsella sp. | reverse complement strand
CGCGGTACGATCGGGCGGTTAACTTTGGCTAGCATATCAGAAGCGCACGAATCGAGCGCCCAGCTCCGGAAAGCCGAGAACTCCATGCGCGAGCGCAGACCCTCCAAATAGCGGATTGACCTGCTCAATTGCACACGGCCGGGGTTTTCTGCCATCGCGATGCGACGGGTGTCGTCAAACCCCGAAACGCGACAGAAACCAAGCTCTTCGAAGATTCCCAGACCGCTTGCCACCGAGCGCTCGTCGACCGGTGTGCGGGCATCGATGGCAAGACACATCTGCGCGATGTCGATATCGCTCGCACTAAACGAGTCGTCTCCGGTCTTGCCGCGGTTGGAGCGCCACATAGTCTGCAGCGCGCGATAGAGCGTGACGAGCTCGTCGCGCTCGGGCGCGTAGCAGTCGAGCAGGCGCTCGTTAATGCGAGCGTCACGCGACGAATAGAGCAGGTGAATCACGGCAGGCTGTCCATCGCGACCGGCGCGTCCGCTCATCTGGTTAAACTCAATCGCGCCAAACGGCATGTGGTAGAGCACGACATGGCGAATATCGGGAAGGTTCACGCCCTCACCAAAGGCAGAGGTCGAAACGATGCAGCTGAGGCTTCCGTCACGAAACGCTTCCTCGACACGGCGGCGATCGGAGCGCGCAAGCCCCGCGTTATAGAACGCGATGCGGGTCGCGCAATCGGGTACCCGCTTGCGCAGCGTCTTAGCAAGCGCCACGGACTGGTCGCGCGAGTTGACGTAGATGACGGTCTTCTCCCCTGTCGCCACGATTGACACCAGGCGGTTCTCGCGGCTCGCAAGATCTCGGTCATCCTCGAGCTGCAAGTTCTCGCGCACCGTCTCGTCGACCACCGTGCGAGTAATCGGCAGCACGCGGGCGAGCTCGGCCACAACCGGAGCCGTTGCGGTGGCAGTCGCGGCCAGAACGACCGGGTCGCCCAGGGCCTTGAGGATATCGGGCATGTCGAGATAGGCGCTGCGGTCGCCGCCCTTGGCAAGACCGGCATGATGCGCCTCATCGATAACGACAAAACCGATGCGGCCCGAACGCGCAAAGCGGTCGCGGTGAATGGACAGGAACTCGGGCGTCGTGAGCACGATGCCGGTGCGGCCCGAAGCCAAGCCGGCAAACACGTCATCGCGCGCCGCCTCCACGGTCTCGCCGGTCAGCACGCCGACGCCAATGCCGAGCGCGGCCATCGTCGACGAGAGGTGATAGGCCTGGTCGGCAACGAGCGCGCGCAGCGGATAGACAAAGATGCTCGCACGCCCGCGAAGGACCGCCTCGCGCGCGGCATGCACATGGAAGATAAGAGACTTGCCGCGCCCCGTTCCCATAACGGCCAGAACACTTTGGTGATCGGCCAGGGCATCGAGCGCCTCGACCTGCGCACGGTGCGGCTGGTTCGAGCCGATAAAGCTATGGATAAGTGAGCGCGTCAGCTCGGTATAGGAAAGCTGGGCGAGCGTTTGGCGCTTTCGGGACTCCAGACGAAGACCGGCGTCCGCAGGCTCCACGCCGCGGCGAAGTTCACATGCCGGGTCGTCAACGCTGGGCGCCGTGGTATCGCGGACCAAGACATCCTTGATCATGAGCTTTGGCTTTACGCGACCTTGCCAATGCTCGGCCACGGCCTCGAACACCAAATCGACAGCGCTATCGCAATTGATGAGCTTATCGATCTGCGGCACGCGGAACATAATGGCCGGCACACTCGCGGCGCCATCAGTCGCCACGAAGCGCATGTGCTCGCCGGTTTTGCCCACCACGGCGCGATCGCACATTGTCACGCCCTCGGCCGCCAACAGCGGCACCTTGTTGCCCTGGCCAAACGGCTCAAGACGGGAGATCTGCTCGATGGTCTCAATATTCAGCTCGGAGAGGTCGACGGTGGCAGCAACCTCGTCGGTGTCCTCAAAGTCCTCGGCGGGAAGCTCCGATAGCACGGCGGAAAGGCGACGACGGAACTCGTCGAGCTTGGACGCCTCGATGGTCACGCCCACCGCACCCGCATGCCCGCCGCGACGAATCAGCAGATCGGAGCAGCGCTCTACGGCGTCGAACAGGTTGACCTTGCCCACCGAGCGGCCCGAACCGCGAGCGATACCGTCTTCGATCGAGAACAGCAGCGCCGGCACGTGATAACGGTTGGTCAGGCGGCTCGCTACGATGCCCTTGACGCCCTCGTGCCAGCCCTCACCGCCCACGACGATTGCGCGACCGCCATCATAGGTCTCCTCGACCTTTGCCATGGCATCGCGCGTGAGCTCCGCCTCAATCTCGCGACGCTGACGGTTGATCTCCTCGAGCTCGGCCGCCAGCGCGCTTGCCTCGATAGGATCGCGGGCAAGCAGCAGGTCGAGCGCCAGCTTGGGATCGGCCATGCGGCCGGCGGCGTTTAAGCGGGGAATGAGCGAAAACGACAGGCCATCGGCCGTAATACTAGAGAGGTCGGCCTTGGCGAGCGCGGCCAGCGCGATATAGCCGGGGCGGGCGGTCACGCGCATCTGCTGGATGCCCTCGGCGACCAGTGCGCGATTCTCGGGCGTGAGCGGCATCATGTCGGACACGGTGCCAAGCGCCGCAACCTCGATCAGCGAACGCCAATACGACGGCTTGCCCAGACGCTCGCCCAGAACCTGCACCAGTTTGAGCGCCACGCCGGCACCGGCAAGCTCGCGCGAGGGGCCCTCGTCCTCGAGCTTGGGGTCGGTCAGGGGCACGCCCTGCGGCACCTGGTCGGAGGGCTCGTGATGGTCCGTGACCACCAAATCGATCCCCAGGCTCTCCAGGTAGGAGACCTCTTCCTTGGCGGCAATGCCGTTATCGACGGTCACGATCAGCTGGGGGCGAGCGAGCTCGTTAACGCGGTCGAGCGCCGCGCGCGAAAGACCGTAGCCCTCATCAAAGCGATGCGGAATAAACGGCGTGACATCGGCGCCAAACGTGCGCAGCGCCTCGGTCAACAGGCAGGTCGACGTAATACCGTCAACGTCAAAATCGCCAAAGACTGCAATGTGCTCGTGGTTGCGAATAGCACGCTCGACGCGGTCGGCAACGACCGACATGCCCGGGATAATGAGTGGGTCGGCCCAGTCGCGATCGAGCGAAGGCGTCAAAAACAATTGGCCCTCTTTGATGGAGCCAATGCCGTGCGCGACCATAATGCGCGCCACCAGCCCGGGAATGCCCAGACCAGCCGAAAGCTCCTTTTCGAGCTCGGGATTTTGCTGAGCGACCGCCCAGCGATGCGTCGTCTTAAGCGATGACATAGGCACCCACCCCCGATAGGGGCAGGTCGCCGCGATACCTCTCACGGTTCATAGCGATGAGTCCTCTGTGTATGCCCACTTCGGCAGGCAGATCTGTTGAACGGATTTATTATACCGTGCGGCGCGGACGCAAATCGCCGCAGCACGCCGCGGTTTCGGTAAACGATGCCGGTAATAGCCTCGAAATATTCGAGCGTTTCTGACGCACGGACGCATGCGAGCGTCTAGCATATCCATTCAAAACGGATTCACGAGCAAAGGGAGTCACAGGCGCATATGAAGCAATGGGTTGGACTGGGCAAGTTTCTCGCGGGACATATGCAGGTCATCGTTCCGATTTGCGTGGCGCTCGGCGTGCTCTTTCCCCAGCAGATCGGCGTTCTCAAACCCATCGTTCCCACCTTGTTTGCCTTCATGACGTTTCAGGGTGCGCTCAGCAACACCTTTCACCAGGTGGCTGAGGTGTTCCGCCGTCCCCTGCACCTGATTTTGGCGCTGCTGGTCTCGGCGGTGTTTATTCCCATAGCAGCCTATGCCATGGGCTCACTGTTCTTTGGTTCCAACCCCAACCTTGTCTGCGGCATCGTGCTCGAGTACAGCGTACCCGTGGCAGTCACTGCCTTTATGTGGATTAGCATGTTCGGCGGCAACGGCCCGCTCGCGCTCACCATTATCCTGATGTCCTCGGTTATCTCACCTGTGACGATTCCCCTTACGCTCAAGCTCCTGCTGGGCGCCACCGTCTCGATCGACGTGCCGAGCATGATGCAGAATATGGCCTTCATGATCGCCATACCCGCCGTGCTCGGTATCGTCATTAACGAACTCACGCGCGGCTGGGGTCATGAGAAACTCTCCCCCGCGCTTTCGCCCGCCTGCAAGTTCATGATGATGGGGGTCATCGCGTCCAACTCCACCGCCATGAGCGAGTACGTGCTGCACATGAACACGGTGCGCCTGGAAGTCGCCCTCTTTATTTTGGTCTTCGCCATCAGCGGCTTTGTCGTCGGTTTTCTGGTCGCCCGTGCGCTGCATCTGCCGTATAGCGAGACGACCACCATGTGCTTTACCTGCGGCATGCGTAACATCTCTTCGGGCGCCGTCATCGCCACGCAGTACTTTCCGGGCGAAGTCGTGTTCCCCGTCATGTGTGGCACGCTGTTTCAGCAGGTGCTGGCCTCGATTATCGGGCACCTCTTTGAGCGCCTGACCGGCGAGGAGCGCGCCAAACAGCGCAAGCGGGTCAAGGCCGGCCGCGACGCCATGGCACGCTAGGCAGCACACTTTTCGCAGGCGCTCGCCTTGCTACGCGAGCGTTTTCAGATGCGCATGCAGACGCTCCGCGTCGATATCGAGCGTGGTCTCGGCATTGACCTGGGCCAGACGATAGCCCGCAAAGTAGGGCGATACCACCCAACGTGGCAGCGCCTTGGCAATGGTCCGGCCGTCCATGTGGTAGAAGAACAAGTTGTACGACTCCGCGCGACCGCCGTGGTGTTCGTGCAGGATATAGCGCAGAGCTACCTGAATCGCATCGGCAAACAGGTCCGCTTCGGCTTGGTCGCAGGCGTCGTCGCTGGCGGCGATTCCCTGTGGAGCCGAGACGTTGACCTCAAAGAACCCCATGATCGGCTCGGTTGAGATGTTGACCGCGACCCTCCCGTGTCGCCAGACATCGATGCCTTCGAAGTTGGCGGGGGCTAGTGCTGCATAACCGTCCTCCCGCTCCAGACCCACAATCTGCATATGCGGATGGACGAGGCTGCCGCCCGAAAGCGGGCCTTTGTTCTTGTACATGAGCACACTGCGGTACTGTTGGGAATCGATCATCTGCTGCCAGCAGCCCAGGGCAAACCGCATCACATGATGCAGCTCATCCGGTTCATAGGTCACCAGGTCGGCATCGTGATTGGCCGACTCGATCAATACGGTCTGACGGGTGGCCCGCAAGGTCTTGAACTTATTCTCGAGCCAGATGCAGTCACCATCGTGCTGGATGATGTTGGCGAGCCCCTCCGTGTCGCAAAAGGGGCACGCGGTACCAGGGCGACGATTATCGTCGGGCTTGCCGCTCGCCTGCTGAACGTCAAATACCAGCGCCACGGGTTATACCTCCAGCGGCACGATCTTGGTGCCATGGAGCTCGGAGACACCGAGCGCCGCTGCGACCGCGTCGCGATTTGCCGTAGTGATGCCGCCGCCGGGAAGGATGGTCAAACGGTCGCCCGCATACTCGATTAAACGAGCCAGGTGGTCGAAATTATCCTCGATCGACGTGCCAGCAGCGCCGCCATGCGTGAGGATGCGCGTAACGCCGCAGTCGGCAAGCGTATCAATCGCATCGAGCTGAGCCTCGGGCGAGAGCTGGTCAAATGCCATGTGGAAGGTGATGTCAAGGGACTCGCGCTTGCACTCCTCGGTTGCGCAGCCCGCAGCCATCACGAGGGCGCCGAGGGTGAGCTCATCGAGCGCCCAGCCGCCGGCACAGGGCTTGCAGCAGCCAAAGACCAGGCCGTCAACGCCGGCGCTCACGGCAAGGCCCAAATCCATCTCCATCATGCGCAGCTCGTCCTGGTTGTAATGAAAGTCGCCACCACGCGGGCGAATCATGCACATCACTCGCGCGTCATGCTCGTGAGCATAGTTGACTGTAGCGCTGATAACGCCGGCGGAAGGCGTGGTGCCACCGACGGCGAGGTTGTCACACAGCTCAATGCGTCCCGCACCGGCCTCGATGGCCGCCGGCACTCGCTCAAAGTTCTCGGTACAAAACTCGTACAGCATAGATAGGCCCCCAAAGACAGCAGATGTTTTCCGACGGGCATTGTCACACATCCCCATGAAGTTGCGGTGGAATAGGGACTGTTTTGGCGTCTAGCGCCCCCATTTAGTCCCTATTTCACCGCAACTTAAAAGGGGGCGCTGACCGGGTTGGTCAGCGCCCCCTTTGTTGAATGGATTAACCGCCCAGATAGGCCTTACGCACGTTATCGTCGTGCAGGAGTTCTTGGCCCGTGCCGGTCATGGTGATCTTGCCGGTCTCGAGCACGTAGCCGCGCGTGGCGATGGAAAGAGCCATCTGTGCGTTTTGCTCGACCAGAAGCACCGTGGTGCCGGCCTTGTGCAGGTCCTCGACAATCTGGAAGATTTGCTCAATCAGAATCGGCGCCAGACCCATGGAAGGCTCGTCGAGCATAAGCAGTTTGGGGTTACTCATAAGAGCGCGCCCCATAACAAGCATCTGCTGCTCACCGCCCGAAAGGGTGCCGGCGACCTGGCGACGGCGTTCCTTCAGGCGCGGGAACTGCTCGTAGACGCGCTCGAGGCCCGGAGCCACCGTGGACTTGGGCTGCGTGTAGGCGCCCATCTCCAGGTTCTCCTCAACCGTCATCTGCAAAAAGGCGCGACGACCCTCGGGAACCTGAGCCAGGCCCTTACCAACCAGCTTGTCGGCGGGCGTATGGGTAATGTCCTCGCCCATAAACTTGATGGAGCCGGTCTTGGAGCGCAGCAGGCCCGAGATGGTCTTGAGCGTTGTGGACTTGCCGGCACCGTTGGCACCAATCAAGGCCACGATCTCGCCCTCGTTAACGTTAAAGGAGATGTCCTTAATGGCGTGGATGGCGCCGTACCAGACGTTGATGTTGTAGACGGAAAGCATCGGCTCTGCCATTTAGTTCTCCCCCTTATCCTGCTTGCCCAGATATGCCTCAATAACAGCGTCGTTGTTCTGGATTTCCTCTGCCGTGCCCTTGGCGATGACCTTACCAAAGTTGAGCACGCAGATGCCCTCGCAGATGTTCATAACGAGCGACATATCATGCTCGATAAGCATGATGGCAATGCCAAAGGTGTCGCGAATCTTGACGATGTTCTCCATGAGCTCCGCGGTCTCGGACGGGTTCATGCCGGCGGCAGGCTCGTCGAGCAGCAGTAGCTTGGGGTTGGTGGCAAGCGCGCGGACGATCTCCAGACGACGCTGAGCACCGTAAGGCAGCGATCCAGCCTGCTCGTTTGCCAGATGCTCCATATCAAAGATGGACAGCAGCTCCATGGCGCGCTCGTGAGCAGCCTTCTCGTGCTTCCAGTACGTCGGCAGGCGCAGCACGCCCTCAAAACCGGAATAGCGCTCCTGATTGTGCAGACCGACCTTAACGTTATCCTCCACCGTCATGGTGTTGAACAGGCGTATGTTCTGGAAGGTACGGGCGATGCCCATACGGTTGACCTGATAGACCGACTTGCCTGAAGTGTCCTCACCGTCGAGCAGGATGGTGCCGTGCGTGGGCTGGTACACCTTGGTGAGCAGGTTGAAGACCGTGGTCTTACCGGCGCCGTTGGGACCGATCAGACCGGCGATCTCGGTCTTGCCGATAGTCAGGCTAAAGTCGTCGACTGCCTTAAGGCCACCGAACTCAATGCCCAGGTGGATGCACTCGAGTGCCGGGCGCTCGCCCAGGTCACGGTCGGGAACGATGGCGCCAGAAGGATACGGGACCATCTTGCCCTTGTTGAACTCAAATTTACTGGGCATCGGCTG
>USLO01000077.1 GCA_900555515.1 uncultured Collinsella sp. | reverse complement strand
AGCTCGGCGCGATCGGCAATCTCGTAGGCCTTCTTCTGACCCTCGAACTCGTGCTCCCACCACATGATGCCGTCAGAAGGCTTCAGAATCATCGGGTAAGGAAAATCGATCTGGTCGAGCACTTCGGCAGGCGCCTCACCCTGGGCATTGAGCATCGCCTTGGTAAAGGTAAACGTGTGCGGATAGGGCACGCCATGCTTCTCGCACAGCTCGTAGAAGATCTCCTTCTTCTGGCACTGCTCGAGCATGCTGTAGGGCGCGTAGGGAGCGACGATGTTATCCGCCAGCTCATGAGCATCCTTGGCTTGAGCCACGAGAGCGACATAGTTGTCGCCACAGCCCACAAGGACAATCGTCTTGTCGGCATGCGCTTGGGCAATGCCGTTGACGGTTTTGAGCATCACGGGCATGGTGTCGATATCCACGTTGGGCGTGTAGTCGATAATCTGGCTGCGGTACGCGGGACCCGTCTGATACTTGCCAAAGACCAGACTCTTGACCTGGTACTCCTCGTAGAAGGCACGCGCCACCGAATAGGCGTTGATGTCGCCACCGAGCAGCACGGGAATGAACTCGCGCTCTGTAAATTGCAATGCCATGGAAACTTCCTATCATGAACTGCCCACACAATGGGCGGTCTTTGCGCAACTGAATTATTCTAGCGTGCCAAGCCGCCGGCGCCCAAAGCTCCACCGTATCTATGGCAATCGACGTAATCGTCCAGCACGAAGGCCAGCACGAAGACGGCGCTCACCGTTGTATGACAATGGGCAATGAACCTACCATTGTTGTAGGATTCAACATGTAGCCCGCCCCGTCGAAAGGTGCACCGTGCCCCAGGCTCATCCGATCAACAACCCCATCATTGACGCCGCCAAGCGCGAACTTGCAGATCGTGCCCAGACGGCAGCTCCCCTACGCACCGCAAACGATGCTTACAACGGGCCTGCCCGTATCGTCTCAATCAACACGTCGGAGCACAAAGGCACGCGTAAGTCACCCGTCGCCGACGGGCACGACACCGTCATCGAGCAGTTTGGCCTCGCCTCCGATGCGCACGCCGGGCATTGGCACCGCCAGGTTTCCTTTTTAGCTGCAGAGTCTATCCAGACGGCGCAGGCGCGCGGGCTCGATGTGCACGAGGCCGACTTTGGCGAGAACTTCACAACCCAGGGCATCAACCTGCTCTCGCTCCCCCTGGGAACGCAGCTCAAGATTGGCAACGATGTCCTGGTCGAAATCAGTCAGATCGGCAAGGTCTGCCACACCCGCTGTGCCATCTACTATCTCGCCGGCGACTGTATCTTTCCCCACGAGGGCGTTTTTGGCGTGGTACTAAAGGGCGGAGAGGTCCATACCGGCGACGATATCCGGGTAGTCAAACTCGGCGACGGCACCTGTTCGTTCACCCCCGCCGAGGCCCTCGAAGAGATTGAGCAGGCTCGCCAGAAGGGCACGCTGTAGTTATAAAACCCCACGTTGAGATAGCTTTTACAGCCCAAAACTCCTCTCAAACAGGGCTCTGTAACGTTAAAGTTGAACTCTATGGTTTCTCAACAATTCATCATAACTGCAGGTCAAAGCCAAAGCCTCAAGTTCAACTTGACCCTTTGGAACCTTTAAGGTTCAAGTTGAGGTCGAAAGCAGTAGTAGAATACCGTTCGAACCATAACCTACGATTGATTGCAGAGGGACTGGATGCAGCATTCGAATCATCGCACCGCAGCGCTCATTGCGTCGAAGCCGGCTCGTATCATCACGAGCGCCGCGCTTGCCGTTGCGCTGACGGCCACGCCGATGCTCTCCCCCGTTGCGGCGTATGCCGCCTCGCAGGCAACGCAGGACCAGCTTTCCGCAGCCCAGCAGAAGATCGAAGCCGCCACGAGCGCCTACAACGACGCCCGCACCAAACTCGATGACCTGCAAAAGCAGATTGACTCCAATGAGGCAAGCATCGAGGAAATCGAGGCCAAGCTTCCCGAGCAGCAGGCCAAGGCAAGCTCCGCCATGCGCGATCTGTACAAGTATCAGAAGGGCACCAATCCCATCGTGAGCTTCCTGGTCAACGCGCAGAGCCTGGGTGAGTTCATCACGACCTGCAAATACACCAACCAGATCACGAGCTCAAGCGTCGACGAGATCGAAGAGCTCAATAACATGCAAACCGAACTCGAGCAGAACAAGGCCGAGCTCCAGCAGGCCAAGTCACAGCTTGAGGCAGAGCAGAAAAACGCCGAGGATGCGCTGGCGCAGGCCCAGCAGCTCCGCAGCGAGGCACAGGCAAAAGCCGAGCAGGAAAATGCCGCCGAGCTTGCCAAGCTTGAGGCCGATAAGGCCGCTGCCGCCGAGAAGCTCTCGGGCGAGGGCGTAAGCGGCAGCAATTCCAGCAGCCAGGCCACCAACACCAACACCACCATCGACACCACGGTGAACAACACCAATACCGGTAGCTCCGATTACGATTCGTTCATTAATGAGTGGACGAGCCGCATCGACAATTATCTCGCCGGCTCCCCCATGGCAGGCCAGGGCTATAACTTTGCCGTCGCCGCTTGGAATACCGGTGTCGACCCCCGTTGGTCCCCCGCCATCGCCTGCATCGAGAGCACCAAGGGCGCTTATTGCGCCAATTCTTACAACGCTTGGGGCTGGAGTGCCCGTGGCGGCGGTTGGCGCAGCTTTGGCAGCTGGAGCGAGGGCATCTCCGCTCACGTTGCCTATCTGGGCGCCAACTACGGCTCCACCCTTACCCCGGCAGCAGCCAAAAAGTACTGCCCGCCCACGTGGCAGGACTGGTACAACAAAGTCGCCGCTCAGATGAACCGCATCTAAGTGCAACTGCAAAGGGCCCCAATGGGGCCCTTTTTCTTTTAGGTAGCGGAGGTATCGACGACGCCGGTCGCATTGGCAACCGCGACTATGACGATCATACATAGGAGCAGCACACCCAATGCCTTGAACCAGAGTTTCGCGAGTTTCTTGCCGCGATAGCTGTCGAGCAGCGCGAATCGCCGACGAAGACGACGCTTGTCGAACAGCGCAAAATGCATAAGCACCATAAGGCCATCGACAAAGAAAAAATACTCGATTATGAGAAGCCACGTCGGGTAGCTTTGGTTTGCTCCCGTGGGGTGAAAGACGGCAAAGTGACTTCCGGCAAAGAACACAAGCAGCGAGAAGCAGACGAGCGTATTCCAAATGCGCCCCAGAGACTCCGGAACGCGAGAGAGCAGACCGCATGCAGCGGAGGCGGCAGGCCTAGAAAGCCTTGCGGGGTTCTGGAGCCCTTGGGACGCCAACACCGTCTCCGAGGCCGGAGTACGGACAGGCGCAGGAGGCCGCACGGGGCGACTCAGATCGTATGCCGCGCGCGTCGCCCGTCCCAACGCTTCCGCGCTCGCAAAACGTTTGGTCGGGTCAAGCGCCATCGACATGCAGATGACATCGGCAAGTGGAGTGGGAATGCCGCGCGCCTCGCATTGCTCGCGCATGTCGAGCCCTGGTTTAGGGTCGACTCCCGTCAAGCAGAAGAACAACAGGGCGCCAAGTGCGTAGACGTCGCTGCGCACACTCGTCTGCCCAAACCCATACTGCTCGGGCGGCGCATAGGGTCGCGTGCCAAACTTGACGGTGTCGGCATCGGCGCCATCGCGCCATACGCGCGCGATCCCCAGGTCGATAATCACCAGCGATGAAAATGTCAGGCCGTCATCAGGCGTATAGTTGGCACCTGTCACGATGATATTCGACGGCTTGAGGTCACGATGGATCACCGGCGCCGACGTCTCCCCCGCCATTGCAAAACCGGCATGGAGCTCGCCCACGGCGTCGCAAAGGACAGGATACAATTCATGCGCATAATCGGGGGTGGCTCCCAGACGGTACACCAGCGCCCCGAGCGTCTCCCCTTCGATGTATTCCATAACCACGTTGAGCTCGTCGCCCACACGACGACAATCGACGATTCTGGGCAGGTGCTCAAAACGCCTGCCTGCCCGCTGAGCGGCAAACAGACGCTCGTATGCCCCGCCGATTTGAGCCGAAGCATCGATGCGTTTACGAACAAAGGGACCGAGCGAACCACCGCCGGTTCCTTCAAAGTACACGAGCTCGGTTGTTTCAACGGACGAGCGCTTAAGTACTCGCTCCACGCGATAGCTGTCGTCGCGATCGAGCGACGCCAGGTGCTCGGCAAGCGCTGCGGTCAGCTCGTCATCGGAATATGTTGGGGTCTGAGTATCCATAGGCTCCATCATAGCGCAGGGCGCAGACACCTCATGGCATCCGCGCCCCGTTCGTTTGCATCGTTGTTCGGCAGCTCCGCCGGCTCAGATATCAGCCGCTAACTCACCGTCTCCTCGCCAAAGCGATACAGCTCCTCGTTGACCTTTTGGAGGCTGCACCCGCGATCGATGCAAAAGATGATAATCGCATCGCGGCGGTCCTTGCAGTTAAGGACGCTTACCCCGGCAGCCGTCAGCGCACGGTTGGTCTCTTTGAGCGTCAGCGCCATCGCAAAGGCAATCTGCAGCACCTTATTGCGACTCGGATGACGCGCGCCGGTAAAGATCTGATAGCCAAAGGTCTCATTGAGATCGGCCATACGAACCACGCGCGAGCGCTCCAAGCCCTTTTCCTGCAGTAGCTGCTTCAGGTAGTTCGAAAGCGACGGGGTGGCAAAGTCGTGTTCTTTGATATAGCCATCGATGTTTGGCGCGTCGAGAAGCTCATTGAGTAACTCGTCAGTCAGCTTTTTATCGGGCATACGACTTCACCTCCCCCAGTGCATGCAACATGCTAGAAACCGCTTACGTCCGAACGCTCCCAGCTAGCAACCTGGTCGGGAGACACCGTACCCAGCGCCTCGAACTTCCAGGAGCCGCCCGCCTTCAGATGATTGGTGTTTGCAAGAGCCGTTCCAACCTGGTTGCCATCGGCATCATACAGAACATATTCAATCTGAATGTAGCTCTTTTCCTTATCCGTGTTATTGGTCAGCGTGCCCGTGATCTTATAGGTAAACTGATTGGAAGTGTCTTCAGCCTCGTCAGCAATGGTATACGGTTCTTGCGGTTCTTTTTGCTCCTCAGCCTGCCGTGTCGTCTCGGCAGGTTTTGCCGAATCGCTCGCAGACGAATCGGTTGAATTGCCACCCATAGAGCCCACGGCACCGACAATAACCAGCACCACGATGATGCCTAGGACAATCTTGCCGATCGGCTTCTTTCCCTCTTTTGCCATTATTCATCCTTCCTACGATCCGGCTACCGTGCCGGCACACAGCACATCGTAGGAAGGATTGAACTTGAATTCATTAGCTGAGAGCTAAGGCTGCGGTAAACGGCCAATGCAGTTATCCAAACGCCGAGCAAACGCACTGCGCGCGACCGTCTGCTGGCAGTGCATCAACCCACCGTGACGGATTCCCCGGTAAAGGTGCTCACAAGCAACAGGATAAAGAAGGCCAGATAGCTGATGCTCAGCAGGTAGGCGATGACCAAAAAGGCAATCCATCCTACATTGGTCTTACCGTCGGCGCGGCGCTGCTCACGACTGCGATAAAGCCAAATCGTCACGCCGATAGCAGTGATAAACAGTACGAGTGCCGCCGTAGCCAGCCCAGCAAGCACAAACATCACGCCAATGCCCACAGCGATGACCGGAAGCAGCAGCAAACCGCACCCGCATCCACCCGGACTATATACGGCAGACTGTCGGCGTCGCCTCATCGCCGCGCCACCCCCATCATCTTTGAGCACTACAGTGCGATAGCCTGCTGAACAGGAACGATCTTGTCGAGTTCCGGTTCAATCCGCCTTTTCTCGGCCTCAAGGTCAAACGCCACCTGAGCGCGCAGCCAATAACCATCCGTCAGGCCAAAATAACGGCAAAGACGGAGGTCGGTGTCGGCCGTCACGCGACGTTTTCCCAAGACAATCTGCCCGATACGCTGAGCCGGAATCCCAGTCTCTTTCGCAAGGCGATATTGAGAAATGCCCATGGGAACAAGAAACTCCTCTTTGAGAAGCTCACCAGGAGTCACCGGCGACAGCAAATCGGCCGAAGTCTCATCACTTGTGATAATCGACGATTTCGACATTCCAAGCCATCTCCTGTCTCCACTCAAAACAGACCCGATAGCGCTCGTTAACACGGATGCTATATTGACCGGCACGATCGCCCTTCAAAGCTTCCAGGCGGTTGCCCGGTGGAACGCGAAGATCATCAAGCGAAGCGCAAACCTGCAGTTGGCGAATCTTCCTCAACGCAACACGCTCAAAGGGCACGAACCTCCTGACCCGCACACCCATGGCAAAGCGTTCGGTATCCTCATCTTTATACGATGCAATCATAGTATCGCCTTACGTTAGTAACGTCAAACGTTTCTATAGACTTACATCTCTATTATATCGTACGTTTGTTCGTGTTTTCTAGAACAAATTGTCCTTCGCGCCTTAGTCAAGCAAAAGCAATCGTTTATAGACATCGAGGCCTTTGAGTAGGATTTCCTCGTCGAAGAGCATGCTATCGGTATGCAGAGCGCTTGTGGCATAGGCGGGGCAGCCATCCGAATCACTCGGGTTGTCTTGGTCCTCTGGCATACCCGTGCCCAGCAGGAAAAACACGCCCGGCAGATGGCGTTGATAGAACGCGAAATCCTCGGCGATCAGCAGCGGTTCCTCCACAAGCTGCAGCCCGGGCAAGGCAGGCGCGACGCTGGCAAACAACTCGGGGTCGTTGTCGACCGGCGGATAGCCCTCGGCAAAGTCGAGATCATACGTGCAGCCCGTTGCGGCACAGGCATCGTCCAGCACGCGGCGCACGCCTTCGCGCGCCCGGTCGAACATGTCGTCCGTAAACACACGCAGGCTTCCGGCCACATGGGCCTCCCCCGCCACCGCGTTGCAAACCGTACCGGCCTGCAGCAGACCAAACTTACCGATACAGGGCTCGTCGGCACCCAACTCATCCATCAGTTCGCGCTCGGCAACCAAGAACTTGGCAGCCGCCAGCGCTGCATCGTGCGACTCCTCGACCGGAACGCCATAGGTCTTAGCGATATGGATGCTCGTCCCGTGAATATGAATGTGCGTCTCACTCGAACGCGCCAGCAACGGACCGGAGCAGCTCGCCAACGTGCCGGCGAGCAGATCGGGCCACACATGGAAGCCGAAGATGCGATCCGCCCCGTAGCGCTCGAACACGCCGCTCTCGCACACCGTCTTGGCGCCACCGGTCGTTTCCTCGGCAGGCTGGAACACAAAAAGCACGTTGCGCTTAAGTGAACCCGGCTGCTCGCGAATCGTACGGTCGACAAAGGTCGCGGCGGCAAGCGCCATAGCCATGTGTCCGTCATGTCCGCAAGCGTGCATCTTGCCGGGATGGATCGAGGCAAAGGCCGCTCCCGTCGCCTCCGCGATGGGCAGCGCATCCATATCGGCGCGAATCGCCGTGGCACGCGCGGCACCAACGCCAGCGTCGAAGAAAGCGCAGACGCAGCTGGGACACGGATGGATCACCTCGCAAGCGAGCGGCGCCAACACGCCCTCGATATAGGCGATAGTCTGCGGAAGATCGAAATCGAGCTCCGGAATGCGATGGAGATCGCGGCGATAGCGACGGAGTTCTTGGAGCTCGGTCATAGAGAATCCCTTCGTGAGGCACATCTGTTGCAACTTATTGTGATACAGGATTGTGGCACACATGTTTCCAGCATATTGCTGCATTTTTTAAACGTTATATACGAATACTCTTGTTTGGTAAAGTGCAACGTGATAGGGTCTTTACCACTTGATAGAGGCGCGGGCACGAAGAGCCGCGGGCGAGCCGGCAGGCTTTGACCCCGTGGGGAGGCGAAACCCGCCGAACTGGGTTTTTCGGGCACGAACAACCTGGTGGGCCTGTGGGAAACACCCACAGGACTGTCTGCAGCAATGCGGGAGCGCTATCCGGACATTGGGTCCACGCTATGCGGATTCGATGCGCAGATGGCG